>CAZUUN010000010.1:0-23553 GCA_964622735.1 uncultured Burkholderiaceae bacterium
GATCTCGGCCTTATAAATCTCGCCCAAGCCTTTGAAAAAGGCTACGGCAGCATCGCGCGGCAAGACGCGGCGTACCACACGCTCGTCTTTATTCGCCAACTCGGTCATCCTTTTCTCGATGCTTGCCAAATCCTCGGGCGTGAATGGGCGCTTGTACGCAAAATCGTAATAAAAACCGTTCTCAATCACTGGGCCTATGGTCACTTGCGCCTCAGGGAACAGCTGCTTGACCGCGTGCGCCAGCAAGTGAGCCGTGGAATGCCGAATGATTTCCAGACCTTCTGGATCCTTGGCCGTGATGATTTTCAAGCTCGCGTCTTGGCTAATCACATAACTTGCATCCACCGTTTGCGTCAACCCGCCTTGCGTAACCGTGCCAGCCAGCGTGATTTTGGCCAAGCTGGGAGAGATGTTTTGCGCTACATCGAGCACCGAAACAGCAGCATCGAAGCTGCGCTGTGAACCGTCAGGCAAAGTAATGGCTGGCATAAAGCAATGTAATAAAGGGGAAGTGAACTAGGCATTGTAAAAGAATGATTACAACAGGCGTAAAAAAAGCCCCTTGCGGGGCCTTCTTTACGCGAGCGCAAGAAATAATAAATTATTTCGCAACAGACTCAGCAGCATCTTTAACCGCTTCAACAGCAGTTTCAGCTTTAGCAGCAGCGTCAGTAGCAGCAGAAGCAGCTTCAGTAGCAGCAGAAGCAGCTTCAGTAGCAGCAGAAGCAACAGCAGAAGATGCAGCAGCAACGTCAGCAGCAACCACTGTAGTGTTCACTTCAACTGGAGCAGCTTCTTCTTTTTTACCACAAGCTGACAGAGCAACAGCAGCAACCAAAGCTGCCAAAACGATAGATTTTTGCATGTTTTTTCCTCTAGAGATTAAGAAAATAAAGTAAACAGTTTCCCGGAAAACTCACCAAGTCACTGTTTACCGAAATGACTAGGCGTTGTAGGTAAAATTGTGAGCCAATTAGCACACAAAATTCACTTAACTTGTGATTGTATACCCTATTTTATTTGTCGTCCTAGTAAACCCTAATGTTTTTTTAGGGTTTGCGGCTTTTTTTCAGCGTCTGGGTTTGCGCCGAGTTTTGCAGGGCAACATCCGCCACCGCATTCAAAGCATTGTCGACCATCCGGCCATCAGCCACCAAGCGTATTTGGCCTTCTGCCAAAAGCTTTTCGATCGTCGCGACAGTCATGGAGTGCGCAGCGCCTGAGCCCGAAACAAAAACGAACATGGTTTTGCGCGGGCTCTCCCAAGTTAATTGGGCTCGGGTCCAACGGTCTTTGATTTTGAGCTCGACCCAAGTGCCAACGCGCAGTTGCAAAGCCTGCAATGGTGGCTCACTCTCAGTAAACTCATCTTCTGCAACATCCACTAACACGCCCTCTTCGTCCTCCAACGGCGCATCGGCATCATCGCGCCCATGGGCATGTTCTTCGCCCTGTTCGGCCAGCCGATTGAGCCTGATTTCCTGCTCGGCGAAGTCAATAAAGGCGCTGGCCGTGGCTTCGCCGCCCTCTTGCACCTCCATGTCTTTACCCCAACGCGAATCTTCGGGGCCGTACATGCTGGATTGAGCACTCGCTGACGCGTCTTTCTCGCTATCTGCGGCATCTGGTTTGTAGAGCAGCTCTTGCTGTTTCGGCGGCCGCCCTTCCAATGCCAGCTCGTGCACTTTCAGCAACTCATCAAAGAAAGCCACCACGCGCTCGTTCGGGTAGTCAATGGACTTCAGGCCTAGGCGCAATTTGGTGAGCAAGGCCGGAATGAGGGCGAGCAAGCGCGGACGGTCTTTGCGCGCTTGTTTCGGCTGCGCGCTCCAGATCAGGTCATCCACCAGTGCGCGGTAGCTGCCTGGATCGTTTTGCTCGCTGCGACCGTCGACCACCGCTTTGGCGATGACTTGGCTCCAGACGCCAGTCAAAAAGTCGCGTACGGTATCGTGTACTTTGACGAGACTGAGCATCTCACGGAATTCCAGCGCCAACTCCTGCGCCCTGGTGTTGCGCTGCTCTGCCAAAAGCAGCGCCTTGGCGGCAGCCTCTTGTTGCGCGCGGATCAAGGCATCGGTGCGGTCCCATACCGCCAACAAATTCTCTAAGGCGAGTTGGAATACTGCGGTGATTTCTGCTTTGTCGCTCAACTCGGTGTATTCATGCACCACCTCGCCTATGGCGTCTTGGATAGACTTGAAGAAACGCGGGAAGCCTTCGTCTTGCTCGTGGGCAAAGCCTATGGCGCGATCGGTGATCATGTCTAAGTATTGGCGCGCGGGGTGTTCAGAGTCACTGAAAAAGCGCACATCGATTTTGGACACTTCCAAAAGCGCGGGCTCTAGAGCTTTGAGCAAGGTTTTTACTTTGGGCAGAAGGCGCTGGTCTTGCAGCAAGTTGTCGAGCATGACGCGGGTGACTTCCTCGCCCAAAAGCTTGCCGATATTTTTACCGTCTTGCAAGTCTTGCTTGGCCTGCTCTTGGCGCCTGCGCAACTCTTCGGGGTCCTCTTGTGCTTGTTTGCTCAAGCGCTCGACCATGGATTCCACCATATTGCCATCCTCGATCGCCTTGAGCGAGAGCGGCACCGTGTGCAAAAAACCTGAGCCGCGCTTGCCCATTGAGTCACTGGGCAGTTGATCTTGGGTTTCGCCCGTCAATAAACGACGCAGCTTGTCCAAAGTGAGCATGGTCTTGGCCACAGAACTGCTGACCCCACCACCTGCGGCCACAACCGCACCGGTGTTGCCACTTAAAGTGGGGCCGGCTGGCTCAATCCCATGCATCAGCAGCCAATCCGACACTTTGCGATACAAGCGATCGAGCGCGACGCCCAAGCGCCCAGCGGCTGGCGTAATCAACTGACTGCGCACTTCTTCCTCAGGCACAAATTCTTTGATGGACTCGCGCAATGCGTGGATAAAAACCTCGGGGCGCAGGGGATTCATATCCGACTGCACCGTGATCCAGCCCATCAGGCCGCTGATCAAAGCATCCAGCTGCGGTAGCGAGCGCTCGACCGTTGTAGACACCTCTTGCTGCGCGCGCGCAATCTCGATGCTGTCATCGAGCTGGTCTTCTTCGAACAGGCGCAAATCCTCAAAGCGCACCACATTGCGCACTTGACCCGCAGTCCCTAAGCCCGCATACAAGAGCTTACGCAAAGCTTTACCAAATTTTTGGCTAACGACTGTGCGGTTCGCATCCAAAGCGCCAACGGCTGCCATGACACCAGGGTTTTGTACGCCTTGGCTCGCCATGGTGTTCGATGCCCTGTCGCTAGAGCCAATCAAGCCATCGATAACAGAGTTAATCAGGCTGTCGCTTTGCGTCAGCACAACCTCCACGCAGGAGCCTATCGTCGGGCGACTGCCGTTAGAGCCCGCCAAGCTTTTCTTTGCTTTTGCCATATTGTTATATGTACACAGTCATTACAACTGCTGGGTTTTCTGTTAATTCATCAAACAGGGAGGCTTACCGCGAGCCATAGATGCCAAGCCAACAGCCCGTCCCCCAATCGTTCGGGCAAGTTTAGAGTATAAATATGCAAAAGGGCAAACAGAGACGGCAAAGAAATGCCCGCGCTCGCAAGCCGCTCATAAGTTAGGTTCAAGACGCTATCGAGACCCAATTGCAGGCCCAGTGGGGACGAAACGATGCACATCTCGGGTCATGCCCTCTGCACGCCTTCTGCAACATCCAACGCTAGGCTTTCCGCATAAAAGCAACGAGCGCATGCGCGCTTTGGCATTTTTCGTGCCAATTTAAGCAATACAAGCCTTGAAATCTGCCTGATAAGCTATCAAAAATATAGTGAATTACATATCTTTTCACACCGTACAACGCGCTTGGGTAGCCATAGACGAACTCCATTGCTGACACAAAGTAGGCACAAGCTCTGCGCCACGGCAGCCAGAGGCAGAAAAAGCGCCCATAATGGTGACCATGCGTTGGACCGCCTTTGGGGCGGCGATGTGTGCGTTATCTGCTAACCGGTTCAGCCGTGTCGCAGAGGTTGTGTTTAACCAGCTAATGCGCCCTCAAGGGGTGCGGAGGTCAGCATTTTTATGTCATCGCTCTACCAAAATTACGGCAGCGGCAGTTATCTATATGGCGGCAACGCTGCGTACATTGAAGACATGTACGAGCAGTATTTGGTCGACCCGACCAGCGTGTCCGAGACCTGGCGCAGTTATTTCGACAATGTGCAAAATTTGCCGGACGCCAAAGGCGGCACGCAACCCGATGTTCCGCATCAGCCGGTGATCAACGCTTTTGCAGAGCGCGCCAAACAAGGCGTGACGCAAGTGGTATTGGCCAACGGCGCCAATTCGGAAATGGGCAAAAAGCGCACGGCTGTGCAGCAATTGATTGCGGCCTACCGCAATGTCGGTTCGCGCTGGGCTGACCTAGATCCACTCAAACGCGCTGAACGCGAAAAAATCGCTGATCTGGATCCTGCCTTTTACGGCTTCACCGATGCCGACATGGAATCGGTCTTCAATATCAGCAACACCTATTTTGGCAAAGAAAGTTTGTCTCTGCGCGAGCTCATCAACGCTTTGCGCGCGACTTACTGCGGCAGCATCGGTGCCGAGTTCATGTACACCACCAGCCAAGAAGAAAAGCGCTGGTGGCAAAGCAAGCTCGAATCGGTGCGCAGCAAACCCAATTTCTCCGCCGACGAAAAGCGCGTGATTTTGCAAAACCTCACCGCCGCCGAAGGCCTAGAGCGCTACTTGCACACCAAATATGTGGGGCAAAAGCGCTTCTCGCTCGAAGGCGGCGAGAGCTTTATCGCCAGCTTGGACGACTTGATCCAGCGCGGCGGCGCCAGCGGCGTACAAGAAGTGGTGATCGGCATGGCCCACCGTGGCCGTTTGAATGTATTGGTCAACATTTTGGGCAAACAGCCCAAAGACCTGTTTGCCGAGTTCGACCACACAGCCCCTGAGGACTTGCCATCAGGCGATGTGAAGTACCACCAAGGCTTTAGCTCTGATGTCTCGACCCCTGGCGGCCCGGTGCACCTGACGCTGGCTTTCAACCCCTCACACTTAGAAATCGTCAACCCCGTTGTCGTCGGCAGCGTGCGCTCGCGCATGGACCGCCGCGGCGACAAAGCAGGCGACCAAGTCCTGCCCGTCCTCGTGCACGGCGATGCCGCCTTCGCGGGTCAAGGTGTGGTGATGGAAACGTTGGCACTGTCACAAACGCGCGGTTACTATACTGGCGGCACGGTACATATCGTCATCAATAACCAAATCGGTTTTACCACCAGCGACCCACGCGACACGCGCTCCACGCTGTACTGCACCGATGTGGTCAAAATGATCGAGGCGCCCGTCTTGCATGTGAACGGCGACGACCCCGAAGCAGTGGTACTGTGCACCCGCTGGGCGCTAGAGTACCGCCAAAAGTTCAATAAAGATGTGGTCCTCGACATCGTTTGCTTCCGCAAACTCGGCCACAACGAACAAGACACACCAGCGCTGACGCAGCCGCTGATGTACAAAAAAATCAGTGCCCACCCTGGCACGCGCGCGCTCTACGCCGAAAAGCTGGCCGCACAAGGCCTAGGGACGGTGGGTGACGAGCTGGCCAAGGCCTACCGCGCTGCACTCGACGCAGGTCGCCACACCGAAGAGATGACGCTGACCAACCACAAAAGCAAATACGCGGTGGATTGGGGCCCTTACCTCAAAACAAAATGGACCGACGCGGGCGAAACCGCCGTGCCCCTGTCTGAGTGGAAGCGCGTGGCCGAGAGCATCACGACCATCCCTGAGACGGTGGTACCGCATGCTTTGGTGAAAAAAGTCTATGCCGATCGCGCAGCTATGGGTCGCGGTGAAATCAATGTGGACTGGGGCATGGGCGAACACATGGCTTTTGCCACCTTGGTTGCCAGCGGCTACCCCGTGCGCCTCTCAGGCGAGGATTGCGGTCGCGGTACTTTCACCCACCGCCACGCCGTCGTACACGACCAAAATCGTGAAAAATTTGACGAGGGCATTTACATTCCGCTCGAGCATGTGAGTGACAAGCAAGCACCCTTTGTCGTGATTGACTCAATTTTGTCCGAAGAAGCGGTGCTGGGCTTCGAATACGGCTACGCCTCTAACGACCCAAGCAGCCTAGTGATATGGGAAGCGCAATTTGGCGACTTTGCCAACGGCGCCCAAGTCGTGATCGACCAATTCATCGCCAGTGGCGAAGTCAAGTGGGGCCGCTTGAACGGCATCACTTTGATGCTGCCACACGGCTACGAAGGCCAAGGCCCCGAGCACTCTTCAGCCCGGTTAGAGCGCTTTATGCAGTTGGCAGCTGACACCAATATGCAAATCGTGCAGCCCACTACAGCCAGCCAGATTTTCCACGTGCTGCGCCGCCAAATGGTGCGTAATCTGCGCAAGCCGCTGATCATCATGACGCCCAAGTCGCTGCTGCGCAATAAAGATGCGACTTCGCCCGTGAGCGAGTTCACCAAAGGCAGCTTCCAAACCGTCATTCCTGAAAACAAGGCGCTCAAAGCTGACAAGGTCAAACGCGTCATCATGTGCTCGGGCAAGGTCTATTACGATTTGGTGAAAAAACGCGAAGAAAACCAAGCCGACGATGTCGCCATATTGCGCATCGAACAACTCTACCCTTTCCCGCACAAAACCTTTGCGCAAGAACTCAAAAAATACCCCAACGCCTCGGAGTTGGTGTGGTGCCAAGACGAGCCGCAAAACCAAGGTGCTTGGTTCTTTGTGCAGCACTACATACATGAAAACATGTGGGATGGGCAGAAACTCGGCTACGCTGGCCGCGCTGCCAGCGCCTCACCCGCGGTCGGCTACGCGCATCTGCACCAAGACCAGCAAAAAGCGCTGCTTGAGGCCGCATTCGGCAAGCTCAAGGGCTTTGTTATGAACAAATAATGCGCCTCCATACGCCACACCCTTTGCACCCATCCGCTTTGAATTGAGAAGGAACACCCCATGTCTATCGTAGAAATTAAAGTACCGCAGTTGTCAGAATCTGTCGCCGAAGCCACGCTCTTAACTTGGAAGAAAAAACCCGGCGAGAGCGTGCGCGAAGACGAGATCGTGATTGAAGTCGAAACCGACAAAGTCGTGATGGAAGTACCCGCGCCAGCTTCGGGCGTCATCGCTGAGATTTTGGCTGCCGACGGTGCCACCGTCACCGCTAATCAAGTCATCGCCACCATCAACACCACGGGTCAGGCCACTGCCACTGCCTCCGTCGCTGCTGCCCCTAGCGCCGCAGCAGCACCTGCGCCGGCACAAACTGCCACCCCTGCGGCAGCACCCGCACCGGCTTCTAAAGCCGGCGTGGCCATGCCAGCCGCCGCCAAATTGATGGCCGATAACAACTTGGCCGCTGGCTCAGTCGCGGGCACGGGCAAAGATGGCCGTGTCACCAAAGGTGATGTGCTCGGCGCTGTTGCAGGCGGCACTAGCAGCCCTGCAGCCCCAGCACTGCCAGTCGCAACCCTGCCCGCAGGTGCGCGCCCTGAAGAGCGTGTGCCCATGTCGCGTTTGCGCGCGCGCATCGCCGAGCGCTTGCTCGAGTCACAACGCACCAATGCCATCCTCACCACCTTCAATGAAGTGAATATGGCACCGGTGATGGAGATGCGCAAAAAATTCCAAGAGAAGTTTGAAAAGGAGCACGGCGTCAAGCTGGGCTTTATGAGCTTCTTTGTCAAAGCGGCCGTCCACGCGCTGAAAAAATTCCCGCTGCTCAATGCCTCAGTCGATGGCAACGATGTGATCTACCACGGCTACTTTGACATTGGTATCGCCGTCGGCTCACCCCGCGGTTTGGTCGTGCCGATTTTGCGCGATGCCGACCAAATGAGCTTTGCCGAAATCGAGAAAAAAATTGCCGAATACGGCCAAAAAGCCAAAGAAGGCAAACTCAGCATTGAAGAGATGACAGGCGGTACTTTCTCAATCAGCAATGGCGGCGTCTTCGGCTCTATGCTCTCGACGCCCATCATCAACCCACCACAAAGCGCCATTTTGGGTGTGCACGCAACCAAAGAGCGCGCGGTAGTCGAAAACGGCCAAATCGTCATTCGCCCCATGAACTACTTGGCCATGAGCTACGACCACCGCATCATCGATGGCCGCGAAGCGGTGCTCGGCCTGGTTGCGATGAAAGAAGCGCTGGAAGACCCGGCCCGCATTTTGTTTGACATTTAAGCGTCAGCCCCTAAGGCCCAAGAGCGAGGACGACGCACAGGACTGACTGTCGCGTCCCCTCGCTTTTTGATGCAAAAACAGATTTTGAAACGGATAAGCATATGAGCAAAGATTTTGATTTGATCGTGATAGGCGCTGGCCCCGGTGGCTATATCGCCGCGATTCGCGCCGCCCAATTGGGCATGCGCGTGGCCTGTGTCGACGAGTGGCAAAACGCCGCAGGCGGCCCCGCACCAGGCGGCACTTGCACCAACACAGGCTGCATCCCCTCTAAGGCTTTGCTGCAAAGCTCAGAGCATTTTGACCACGCCAAAAATCATTTCGCTGACCACGGCATCAGCGCTACGGGTCTGAAGATGGATGTTGCCACCATGCTGGCGCGTAAAAATGAAGTCGTGAAGCAAAACAACGATGGCATTTTGTATCTCTTCAAAAAGAATAAAGTGACTTTCTTCCATGGTCGCGCCGCTTTTGCAGCCGCCAAAGACGGCGCTTATGCGATCCAAGTCACGGGCAGCCAGCCTGAAACTTTAAGCGCCAAGCAAGTGATCATTGCCACGGGTTCGAGCGCACGCGCGCTACCCGGCCTGCCGTTTGATGAGGAAAACATCCTCTCCAACGATGGCGCCCTGCGCATTGCTGCCGCGCCGAAAAAACTGGGTGTGATCGGCTCAGGCGTGATTGGTCTCGAAATGGGCTCGGTCTGGAAGCGCTTGGGCGCTGAGGTCACCATCCTCGAAGGTATGCCCACTTTCCTCGCCAGCGTGGACGCGCAAATTGCCAAAGAAGCGAAAAAGGCTTTTGACAAACAAGGCTTGAAGATTGAGCTGGGCGTCAAAGTCGGCGAGATCAAAAACAGCAAAAAAGGTGTGAGCATTGCCTACACCAACGCCAAAGGCGAGGCGCAAAACCTGGCCGTCGACAAACTCATCGTCTCTATCGGCCGGGTGCCCAATACCACCGGTTTGAATGCCGAAGCGGTCGGCTTGAAATTGGGCGAACGCGGCGAAGTCGTGGTCGATGATTTGTGCAAAACCAATTTGCCCGGCGTTTGGGCCGTGGGCGATGTGGTGCGCGGCCCCATGCTGGCGCACAAAGCCGAAGAGGAAGGCGTGGCCGTGGCTGAGCGCATTGCCGGTCAGCATGGCCATGTAAACTTCAACACCATTCCTTGGGTGATTTACACCAGCCCCGAAATCGCTTGGGTGGGTCGCACCGAAGAGCAGCTCAAGGCCGATGGCGTCGCCTACAAAGCGGGCAGTTTTCCCTTTATGGCCAATGGCCGCGCCCGCGCTTTGGGCGACACGACGGGCATGGTCAAAATGCTGGCTGACGCCAAAACGGATGAGATTTTGGGCGTACACATCGTTGGCCCTCTGGCCAGCGAGCTGATCAGCGAATGCGTGGTGGCGATGGAATTCAGAGCCAGCAGCGAAGACATTGCGCGCATTTGCCACGCGCACCCCACGCTGAGCGAGGCGACCAAAGAAGCCGCGCTGGCGGTCGATAAGCGCACGCTCAATTTCTAAGCGCGCTGATCTGCCACTGGCATTGAAAAGCCGCTGTCTCAGCGGCTTTTTTACTTCTGATTTGAGAGCTGTTCAGGCAGGTTTGACGGCCTAAAGTGCCGATTTCTATCTTATTTTTGACCTTTCTCCCCTGTATTCGACACGCAAAGCGCCAAAGCAGATAAAGCCCGCAAGGGCTTAGGCGCAGGCCACCGCTATGCCCTCTGGCTTTTCGCTAGAATGGTTTGCAGCAATGTATTTATTTCGCGCAGACGCTAATGGCCACCAGAAAAAAACCAATACTCCCTACGATTCCGAATGAAGCGCCAGGCCGCGACGATGGTCAAGTGGTTTTAGAGCGAAAAACGCTAAAAACCGAGCCGCCTAAGCGCTACCAAGTGGTTTTGCTCAACGATGACTACACGCCAATGGAGTTTGTGGTCGAAGTCATCGTTGAATTCTTCGCCAAAACGCGAGAAGCGGCAACGCAAATCATGCTGCAAGTTCATGAAAAAGGGCGCGGCGTCTGCGGCGTTTACCCCAAAGACATCGCGCTGACGAAGACCGACCAAGTCATGCTGGCAGCGCAAAGCACCGGGCACCCCTTGCAATGCGTTTGCGAACCCGCACCCTGAGCGTAGGAAAGCATTTATTTTGACCGTTGGTATGGTTTTTCACGCCGACTAGAGTTGCAAAATCCAAAGTCCACCCCAAATAGCGCTATATAGTTATACCCACCCTCCTCTATTAAGGGATTTCACATGATTGCTCAAGAACTGGAAGTTACCCTGCACAGCGCCTTTGTTGATGCGCGCAAAGAGCGTCATGAATTCTTGACGGTCGAGCATCTGCTCAGCGCGCTGCTCGACAACCCCAGTGCGTCTGAAGTGCTGCAAGCCTGCGCCGTCAACATTGACGACCTGCGCAGCTCTTTGGGCAACTTCATCAAAGACAACACCCCCGTGGTGGAAGGCAGCGATGAGGTCGATACCCAACCCACGCTCGGTTTTCAGCGCGTGATTCAACGCGCCATCATGCATGTGCAAAGCACAGGCAATGGCAAGAAGGAAGTGGTTGGCGCGAATGTGCTGGTCGCCATTTTTGGCGAGAAAGATTCGCACGCCGTCTACTACCTCCACCAACAAGGTGTCTCGCGCCTGGATGTCGTCAACTTCATCGCCCACGGCATACGCAAAAACGATGCGGGCGAGCCGAGCAGTGGCGACAGCGGCGCGTCCAATCTGAGCGGCGAAGAAAAAGAAGAGAAAAACGAAAAAGCCACGCCGCTAGAGCAATACACCGTCAACCTGAACCAACAAGCGCTCGAAGGCAAGATCGACCCGCTGATCGGGCGCGACTACGAAGTGGAGCGCGTGATTCAAATTCTCTGCCGCCGCCGCAAAAACAACCCCTTGTTGGTAGGCGAGGCGGGCGTCGGTAAAACCGCGATTGCCGAGGGCTTGGCTTGGCGCATTACCCAAGGCACCGTGCCTGAAATTTTGGCGGAGGCCGTGGTCTTCTCACTCGACATGGGCGCCCTCTTGGCTGGCACCAAATACCGCGGTGATTTTGAGGCGCGCCTCAAAGCCGTGCTGAAATCGCTGAAAGAAAAACCGCACGCGGTTTTGTTCATCGACGAAATCCACACCCTGATCGGCGCCGGTTCGGCCAGCGGCGGCACACTCGATGCCAGCAATTTGCTCAAGCCTGCGCTGTCTAGCGGCCAGATCAAATGCATAGGCGCCACCACTTTCACCGAATACCGTGGCATCTTTGAAAAAGACGCAGCGCTCTCGCGCCGCTTCCAAAAAATCGATGTGGTCGAGCCCAGCGTGGAGCAAACGGTCGACATCCTCAAAGGCTTGAAATCACGCTTTGAAGAACACCACAGCGTGAAGTTCAGCTTGGCGGCGCTGCAAGCGGCGGCTGAGTTGTCCGCCAAATACATCAACGACCGCCAACTGCCCGACAAAGCCATCGATGTGATCGACGAAGCGGGTGCGGCGCAGCGCATTTTGCCGGTGAGCAAACGCAAAAAAGTCATCAGCAAAGGTGAGATCGAAGACATCATTGCGAAAATTGCGCGTATTCCGCCGGCCAGCGTTTCGAACGATGACCGCAGCAAGCTGAAAAACTTGGAGCGCGACTTGAAAAATGTCGTCTTCGGGCAAGACAAGGCACTCGAAACCTTGGCAGCCGCCGTGAAGATGACGCGCTCAGGCTTGGGCCGCGCGGATAAACCCATTGGCACTTTCTTGTTCAGTGGCCCCACGGGCGTGGGCAAAACCGAGGCGGCCAAACAGCTGTCCAACATCATGGGCATAGACCTGCTGCGCTTTGACATGAGCGAGTACATGGAACGCCATGCCGTGAGCCGCCTGATCGGCGCGCCACCAGGCTATGTGGGCTATGACCAAGGCGGCTTACTGACCGAGGCAATTACCAAAAAGCCGCACTGCGTACTCTTGCTCGACGAGATTGAAAAAGCGCACCCGGATATTTTCAATGTATTGCTGCAAGTGATGGACAACGGCACGCTGACCGATAACAACGGCCGCAAAGCCGACTTCCGCAATGTCATCATCATCATGACGACCAATGCGGGCGCCGAAACCATGAACAAAGCCACCATCGGCTTTACGAATAAACGCGAGAGCGGTGATGAGATGCTGGACATCAAACGCTTGTTCAGCCCCGAGTTCCGCAATCGTTTGGATGCCATCGTCAGCTTCCGCTCGCTTGATGAAGATGTCATCTTGCGCGTAGTGGATAAATTCTTGCTACAACTCGAAACCCAGTTGGAGCAGAAAAAAGTGGAAGCCACCTTCACCGACAAGTTGCGTAAGCACTTGGCGAGCAAAGGCTTCGACCCACTGATGGGCGCGCGTCCGATGCAGCGCTTGATTCAAGACACCATCCGCAAAGCTTTGGCTGACGAGTTACTCTTTGGCCGTTTGATCGATGGCGGTCATTTGACCGTAGATATTGATGACAAAGGCGAAACTACGCTAGATATCACCCCGCTGGTGAAGAAAGAGAAAGCCAGCAAACCCGAGGCCGAAGCAGCAAGCTAAAGGGCAAGGCCACGAGCATTGCTCCGCACCCATTAAAAAACCCGCGCATGCGGGTTTTTTAATGCCTCACTTTCGGCAGCATTCGACACAACCCAAGCAAAAAATAAGCGCCTCTTTTGCAAGAGCCGCTTACTCCATCAGCCTGAAGGCGCTTACATTAACGACCCATACGGCGTGCGTAGTCAGGCGTAAACATCGAAGGCGTCAAGCCTGCTGCTTTGCCATACTTCGGCGTTTGAGGCGCTTCGTTGATCAAGCGATCAATGGCGTAAGTGCCATTGGTCATGTCGTTATAGGTAGACACGCGTGTAAAGTAAACCTTCGCATCGTAGAGATACTTCAAGTGCACCATACCCACGCGCCACAGTTGCCCACGGCTATCGTAGTTCTCAGCCGCCACTGCTTGCCAGCTGTCCTCGTCGATGTAAAAAGTGCGGCGTGCGTATTTATGGCGGAAATTGGGTTTGAGCGTGGCCTCTAGTATCCAAACACGGTGCATCTCAAAACGCGCATGCTCGTTGTTCATATGCCCAGGCATGATGAGTTGCGAGTATTTGATTTTTGGATCATCTAGCGCGTAAGCGTTGTAAGGAATGATCATGCTCTTCTTACCAACGATTTTCCAATCGTAGCGTTCGGTTGAGCCGTTGAACAAGCGATCCTCATCCACCGTTCTAAAGCCGCTGGTGGCTGGATCTGGTGAGTCAAAGCCAAAGGCTGGGAACTGACGCACACGGCGCGTACCTGGGTCATAACCAAAGGTAACGCGCGGTTGCGTTTTGCTGTTGTAGCCATCGGTGGTCACAAAATTGGTGCCCGCATCGCGCAGGGGCAACATGATGGTCACATTGGCGTTAGCGAACAGGTTATCAACAGTTGTGGTTGGCAGTGCGTCTTCGTAGTTGCTAGGCGCATAAATGCGGTAGTTTTGGCGACCCCAAGTAATCTTGTTAGGGCCGTAAACAACCGCGACATCATAAATAGCTTGCTCGCTGGTGCGGGCGGGCCAAATAAAGTTTGACGCCAACTCTAAACCGGTTTTTGGGAAAGGGAAGAAAACCGCACCACGGTGCGCCTTCAAGCCCAAACCGCCGTCAGTCAATTCAGCCTCTTTCGCGTTCAGCTTGGCGCGATCGCAAATCCAGTCAGGCTGACGGAAATCGCGGCGGCTGGGATAAACCGGAATGGTGTAGGTCGGGTATTTTTTCAACAGCGCCTGCATACCTGGATTGAGGTATTTGGCGTACTGAGCCATGTTCTTCTGCGTGACGATATACAGAGGCTTTTCATTGGCGTAAGGGTTGGGGTAAGGATCGCCCGTGCCCGAGTAAGCGACGCCTGTAGGCGCTCCCAACCACTTGCCCGTGTACTCGGCCACACCATCCTCGTTGCCCGCGCGCTCGGCGCCGGTACAGGTGTAGTCTTTGCCACCGAGTTTGGCAATTTCTTCAGGCGTCGATTTGGCGAAGGCTGCGCTGCTAACAACGAGGCCAGCGGCAATCGCAACGCTACATGTAATCCATTTTTTCATATATTTCTCCAACAAAATTCTGAGGGAACTCCCTGACGCGGTATTAGAAGTTGTAGGTCACACTCAAAGCCAAATTGTCGCGATCAGCCAATGGGTTGCGATTGTTGTCAGCTTTGCCCAAGAATTTATTCAAGCTGACACCAACTTGTAAATTGCTCATGTAAACAAAGTTAGCGCCTATGGACAAGCGTTTTTCTTTATCACCCAACAGCGTGATGGAGTCACCCGATGGGTAAGTGCCGTGACAGGCCGCAGGACCACAATTCGCAGAAGCTTTGCCTTGCAGATTAGTCATAAACACGATAGGCACGCTCAGGTTCCAGCCGGTGAATACATCGTTGTAGCTTGGGGTTAGCGCCAAAGCCAATGCCGTCACGCCTTTGGAGTTAGCCAACTCATAAGGCGTGTTGTTTTTCACCGTTTGCTGGTGCACGATCTCGGCCGCGAGGGAAGTCCCGCCACTAGCCAATGCATTCGGATCGATGGTGTAGAGCGCATTCACTTGCGCTTGCACTACATTGCCACGATAACCATTAGGGAAGGCTGGGTCCAAGTTGTTGTAGCTGAGCGCGCCTCCCGGAGTCAGGACATTGATGGGCGTATTTTGTTTGTAAGACAACTCGGCGCCGACCGACACATCACCCGCCCGCGTAGTCAAGCTTAAGCCAGTGAGCTTGATATCTTCGAGATAACGGTGCTGGTAATTAGGTGTTGCTGAAGCAAAGGTCAAATTCACCGAAGGCGCGCGGTTGTGGTAACGCAAGTGATAAGCACCAACTTCAGTATCTGCAGACAGGCGGTAACGCGTACCGATGCCCCACTGACCTGATTTACGCGCTTCGATGTCGTTAAAGCGCGGCAACTTAAAGCCAACATTCAAACTCTCAGAACCAGGCCCCACCAAGTCAGCAATCGACCAGAAGTTGCCGGCTGATGGGATTTTGGTTTCGCGGAATTCGTACTGGGTATAAGCCATCACCGAGAAGTTGTCGTTGATGTTGTACTGCGCCGAGACTTGACCTACAGGCAGCAAGAAGTCTTTGACTTGCGCGCCAGGGACATTGATTTTGTCCACATCTACAGGCGATTGCGCCCCTGCGATATTGGCAAAGAAAAGCGCCTCGCCCCAGCTGAGCACATGGCGGCCTACTTTGAGGCCGAGGTTACGACCCTCGCCAAAATCAAAGTCGCCATACCAGTATGCATCTAAGAAGCGGGCATTGCCGCCGGCTGAATCGCGCGTGCCATCCGTGAAGCGATTGTTCGGACCAAAGCCATTGAAGGTTGCTGCAGAGTCGTTGTCGTTGATGCCGTGGTAAGCAGCATCATAGAAAGCTTGCGCGCGCAAAAACACGCCCTGGTTACGCGCATAGCGTATATCAGCCTCGCCCAGCAAGCTGATGCGGTTATTGATGATCGCGCCCTTTTTAAAACTGCGGTTGCCGTCGTCAAAGTTCACGCTGGTTGCCGGATCGATCAAAGTCGCATTCGGCGCTTCCAATCGTTTAGCCAAGCCGTAGTTGGCTTTGAAGTTGTAACGCACTTCACCTTCTTCCCCAAATTGCGCAGTGTGCGCAAAGCTTGGGGCTGCAGTCAATGCACTGGCTACTGCCAGTAGCGTGAGCGCGAGTTTTGCGCGGGCTTGGGTTGGCATATCCGAATCTCCTGTTGATCAATTGGTTGATAGCTCAAAAACAATTTAACACAAGCGAAGATGCATCCCCTGATTTAGATCAGCGTCTGACTTTTTAGCAACAACGGTAATTTATTTTTTTATGTCGGCACCCGACTAGCTTAGTACGGCATAGGCAATCAGCATTTGACAAGCTACTTAAAACAAATGAATTTGAACGCATTTTCAACCCTTCAAAATGCTATTTTTACAATAGCTGCTCAGGCAGGTTTAACGCCTCGAAAAGCCAATTTCAGTCTAAGAATCAGCGATGAGCAAGCTGTGCAGCAGCATCTTGTCACCCTGCCAATGCAAAGGCGGCTGCTCGCTGGCATGCGCCACATGGGCGCAAAATTTTTCGCGACTACTAGGGTATGCACCTAGTGAGGCTAGGTGCTGCGTATTCTGCTGGCAATCGATCAAAACCACCCCTTGCGCGCGGCACAAAGCCACCAATGCGGCGAGTGCAATTTTTGAGGCGTCGGTGGCGTGCGAAAACATGGATTCGCCAAACACAGTCTGACCGATGGCCGTGCAATACAAGCCGCCGAGTAATTCGTCATCCACCCAAACTTCAACGCTGTGCGCCAAACCCGCAGCATGCATACGCGCATAGGCCGCTTGCATAGCCGGCACGATCCAAGTGCCGCTTTGGCCTGCACGCGCAACATCAGCGCAGTTGGCCAGCACTTGGCTAAAGGCGCTGTCGATGCGAATCTCGCAGCCGCCATGAGCCAAAAAATTTTTTAGGGTTTTGCGCAGCGATTTATGCAGCTTGAAGTCGGCGACCGGCAAGACCATGCGCGGATCAGGCGACCACCACAAAATAGGCTCGCCCGCGCTAAACCACGGAAAGATGCCGTGGCGATAAGCATTAGTGAGTGTGGCGACACTCAAATCGCCACCCAACGCCAACAGACCCGCCGCGCCTTCGGCCTCGCCCCAAGCCGCCGTCACGGGCGGAAAATCATCACCCGGCGCCAATAAGGGCAAGTCTTGCGGCACTGCCTAGCCCCCAGCTTTAGGCAGAAAAAGAGTAGGCGCAATCATCGACCACATTCTGCGCAATGAACTGCTGAATATGGCCCAGCGCCACCGCTGGCTTGCTTTGCAGCAGAAAGTGCGAGCCAGCGATGCGCACCAGCTCGGTCTGTGGCGCCAGGTCTTGCACCAAGCGCGCCGCGCTCGCGGGCACGATCAAATCTTTGCTCGCTTGCAAATACAAAATGGGCAAACGCAAAGCCGCCAACTCGCGCGTGACATCGACCTTGCTGATGATTTTTAAGCGGTAGCGCAGCACATCGGGCGCGAGCTGACGCATGGCCAGCTCGCCTTGGTCTGACCAAAAATCGAGTTTGCCTTGGGCCAAACGATTGACCCAACTGAGCGGCACCAACTCCAGCGGCGCGAGTGACCACAAGGGCCCCAGCGGCGCAAAAACGGGGAATGGATTGCGCACAAAGGTGCAACACAAAATCAAACCGATGCAGCGACGGGTGTCGGGCGCATGGTTCTCCAGCGCAGTTTGCGCGGCATGTGCCACAGCGACTGCGACAGGGCCTGAGAAGGACTCGCCCAGCAGCACATAGCGGGCGTCAGCGGGCAGTTGCGTGGCCAGGTAGTACTCGACCATTTCGTGCAAAGCCTGAAAGCCCAGCTGCTGATCGGTCGGGTAATGCAAGGCGTGCGCGATGAACTCAGGCTCGTCAGCGGCGACCTGCATAGCGGCTATGCGCTTGAGTAAAGGCGCAAACAAATCGCCCGTGCCATCAAGGCCGGGCAACAAAATCAGGTGAATGGCGGCGTTTTTCTTCATACTGGTTTAGACAAAGCGGCCAAGGCCAGCGCCGCCTCGTGGACCAAGGCGGGGCCACGGTAAATCAGGCCCGTATAAATCTGCACCACATCAGCGCCCGCCTGAATTTTGCTCACCGCATCAGCGGCCGACAAAATACCGCCAACGCCAATGATGGGAAAACCCGCACCCAAGGCCGCGCGCAATTGCGCAATCACGGCATTGCTTTGCGCCAGCACGGGCGCGCCTGACAGGCCGCCGGCTTCCTGCGCGTGGCGCAAGCCCTGCACGGCGTCGCGCGCCAAGGTGGTGTTGGTTGCGATCACACCCAAATGCTGCGTGGGCACACCCTGCCCGTCGCAGCCCAAGCGTTTAAGCGTAGCCGCCAGCAAAGCAATTTGCTCAGCATCTAAATCGGGCGCGATTTTGACAAACAGCGGCTTCATGGCGCCGTGCTGCGACGCCAGTTTTTCTTGCTCGGCCAATAAGGTGGTGAGCAAAGCATCCAGCGCCGCATCGCTTTGCAAGCTGCGCAAGTTTTGCGTATTCGGGCTGCTGATGTTGACGGTGATGTAGTCGGCATAAGGATAAACGCCGCGAAGCCCCAGCAAGTAATCGTCGCTGGCGCGCTCTATGGGCGTGCTGGCGTTTTTGCCGATGTTGAGACCCAAAATGCGACCCGTTTTTTGGAATTGGGCGCGCTGCACATTGGCCACAAAAGCGTCCAAGCCTTCATTGTTAAAGCCCAAACGGTTGATTAGCGCTTGGCGCTCAGGAATGCGGAACATGCGCGGCTTGGGGTTGCCCGGCTGCGCCTTGGGCGTGACCGTGCCGACTTCAACAAAGCCAAAGCCCATGGCGCCTAGGCCATCAATCACGCGGGCGTTTTTGTCCAGGCCAGCGGCTAGGCCGACGCGGTTCGGAAAACGCAAGCCCGCCACTGTGACCGGATCGGCCACACAAGGGTAGCTATAGGCGCAAGCCAAGGGCGTGCCCTGGGTGCGTGCCAGCATGGCAATGGTTAAATCGTGGGCGTGTTCTGGGTCTAGCGTAAAGAGACCGGGCTTTAAAAGTGCGTAAGGTAGGAGTGCCATGGGGCAAATTGTCGCACGCGCTTAAGGGCGCTATCGAAGGCGTTTATGATTAAGTACCTCCCAGCACTATTTATTTAGTAGCTGCTCAGGCAGGTTTGACAAGCAAAACTGCCAAAAACAATCATAAATTATGCAAGAAATTACCATTTACACCGACGGTGCCTGCAAAGGCAACCCCGGCCCTGGCGGCTGGGGCGCGCTGCTGGTGCGCAACTCGGTGCGCCAAGAGCTGTGCGGCGGCGAGAGCCTGACCACCAACAACCGCATGGAGATGATGGCCGTCATCGAGGCCCTGCGCTCACTGGACGCACCGCACAGCGTGCAACTCTACCTCGACAGCGAATATGTGCGCAAAGGCATTACCGAGTGGATCCATAACTGGAAGCTGCGCGGCTGGCGCACCGCCGACAAAAAACCGGTGAAAAATGCTGACCTTTGGCAAATACTCGACGCTTTAACCCACACCAAAGGCCATCAGATAAACTGGCACTGGGTCAAAGGCCACGCTGGCCACCCCGGCAATGAGGCCGCTGATGCCTTGGCCAATGCGGGCATCGCCAAAGCCCGCACTTAAAACAGCTGCGCCAGTCGCAGCAAGCACCCTCCGCAATAGCATAATTTATTGACTCAAATCAATGACTTATGCACTTTTAAAGGTGTTTTATCCTACATAAGCAGCGCTTTTTTTACCCTATAGTCGGGGTCAAGAAGCCATGAATCAAGGAAGTTCAAACATGCAAACAACGAGCCAACTGGCCGCCAAAGGCGCGCCCGAGTTTTATATCACCGTCATGCGCGATGTGCAGTGGCGCGTGGGCGATGGCGTGTTGCAAGACCTGCCCAAATGCACCATGGGCGTGAACGAAGCCATCGGCAGCTGGATTTTGAGCTGGACCGAAGACGGCGAACCAGTAAACGCCGCGTTGGCCAAAGAAGAATTCGAGCTTTACTTGGAACGCGGCGACATTCAGCGCGTTTGACACACCAGCCGCCCATAAAAAAAGCGAGGTGCAAACCTCGCTTTTTTTATGACTCGGGCTTTAAGCCCTAGGCCTGCTACTCAAACGCATCCAGTACCGCACCCTTGCTCGCGCTGCTGGCATTCCTAGCAAACTTGGCCTGTACGCCGCGTTTGTAGCGCTGCGCCGGTTGCTTCCACGCCGCTTTGCGTTTGGCCAGCTCTTCGTCGCTCACATTCACTTGCAGCAGCAGTTTGGTCGCATCAATGGTGATGCTGTCATTCTCTTGAATCAAAGCAATAACACCACCATCAAAGGCCTCAGGCGCCACATGGCCGACGACCATGCCCCAAGTGCCGCCACTGAAGCGACCATCGGTGATCAGGCCGACCGATTCGCCCAAGCCCTTGCCAATCAGCGCACCTGTGGGCGCTAGCATCTCGGGCATACCAGGGCCGCCTTTGGGGCCTAGATAGCGCAGCACCATGACATCGCCGTGCGTGATTTTCCCGTCCAAGATGGCTTCCAGCGCCGATTGTTCATCGTCAAACACGCGTGCGGGACCAGTGATGACCGGGTTTTTCAAACCTGTGATTTTGGCAACCGCGCCCTCAGGGCTGATATTGCCTTTCAAAATCGCCAAGTGACCTTCTTTGTACAACGCTTTGTCCAGCGTGCGGATCACTTTTTGATTGGCAGGCGGTACATCGGGCACATCTTTCAACACTTCGGCTATCGTTTGGCCGGTGATGGTGATGCAGTCGCCATGCAACAAGCCGGCGTTGAGCAAGAGCTTCATGACTTGCGGAATGCCGCCTGCTTGGTGCAAATCAACAGCCAAATATTCGCCACTCGGTTTCAAGTCGCAAATGACCGGCACTTTGCGGCGCACACGCTCAAAATCGTCGATCGTCCACTCAACGCCAGCCGCATGGGCAATGGCCAAAAAGTGCAAGACGGCATTGGTCGAGCCGCCTATGGCCATGATGACGGCCACCGCGTTCTCAATCGACTCGCGCGTCACGATGTCGCGCGGGCGCAGGTTTTTCTTAATCGCTTCAATCACCACGCGCGCAGATTCCGTTGCGCTGTTTTGTTTTTCATCGTGTGGATTCGCCATCGTCGACGAGTAAGGCAGCGACATGCCCAAAGCCTCAAACGCGCTGCTCATGGTGTTGGCCGTATACATGCCACCGCAAGAGCCAGTACCCGGAATGGCGCGCATCTCGATCTGGCGCAAGTCTTCGTCGCTCAACTGACCCGCAGCGTTTTTGCCCACGGCTTCAAACACGCTCACAATATTGAGCTTCTCGCCTTTGTACTCGCCCGGCAAAATCGTGCCGCCGTAGACATAAATACTCGGCACATTGGCGCGCAGCATGCCCATCAAACCGCCGGGCATATTTTTGTCGCAGCCACCGATCACCACCACGCCGTCCATCCACTGGCCTTGCACGCAAGTCTCAATACAGTCTGAGATCACCTCGCGCGAAACCAAGCTGTACTTCATGCCCTCCGTACCCATAGCCATGCCATCGCTGATGGTGGGCGTGCCAAACACTTGGGCGTTGCCACCTGCGGCCTCAATCCCCGCAATCGCGGCATCCGCCAGTTTTTGCAAGCCGCTGTTGCACGGTGTAATCGTGCTGTGGCCGTTCGCCACGCCTACCATGGGTTTGACGAAATCGCCCTCTTGGTAGCCCATGGCGTAATACATGCTGCGGTTAGGCGCGCGGCTTTTGCCTTGCGTGATGTGCGCCGAGCGTTCGTTTATCGGGCGCTCATTAGCAGGGCTGGCGTTAGCGGGTGTCGTCATGGTGGGGCCTCATTTTCATCAAGTGTTCAATACAGCCCGTGATTTTATGCGCTCCGCAGCGCGCACTGCGCTGACCCAACGCAAGAACCCCTGCAAAGCCGCCTATAGAGCCAAAAAACCTTAAAAAGTCTTCTTAAATGAGTTTTTATAAGCCTTTTATGTCTGTGAACACTATGAAACCTGCCTGAGCAGCTCACTTATTCATACCAAACAAAGCGGTTTCATCCATAGGCTGAAAGTACAATCAAACACATGATTACCCTCGCACTCTCTAAAGGCCGCATCTTTGACGAAATCTTGCCCTTGCTGCAAAGCGCTGGCATCGAGGTATTAGACGACCCCGAGAAAACACGCAAACTCATACTCGACACCAACCAGCCCGGCGTGCGCGTGGTGCTGGTGCGCGCCACCGATGTGCCGACCTATGTGCAATACGGCGGCGCTGACCTTGGCGTCGTGGGCAAAGACACGCTGATCGAAACCGGCACCCAAGGCCTGTATATGCCGCTCGATTTAGGCATCGCCAAATGCAGGGTTAGCGTGGCTGTGCGCGAAGGCTTTGATTACCAAGCCGCAGTGCGCACCGGCAGCCGCCTGCGCGTGGCGACCAAATATGTGCAAATCGCACGCGAATTTTTCGCCGAAAAAGGCGTGCATGTAGACTTGATCAAACTCTATGGCAGCATGGAGTTGGCGCCACTCACAGGCTTGGCCGATGCCATCGTGGACTTGGTATCGACTGGCAACACGCTTAAAGCCAACAAGCTGATCGAGGTTGAGCAAATCATGGACATCAGCTCGCACTTGGTCGTAAACCAAGCCAGTTTGAAACTCAAAAGCGCAGCCATCCAGCCGCTCTTGGCCAAGATTGCACAAAAAGCGCAAAGCCTAGCTTAAGTGCTGGCTTTGGCAGTCAAATCACTGACGCGCCTTCGCGGCGCTTAAATTGAGCACTTATTCCAAGTTCGCTTGCGCGCGCAGCATCTGTTGCAAAAAGCGCAAAAGCAAATTTGAACAAACACTTACACGCGATTTTTAAAATCTTTATTAAGCTGCGCGCCTATAATTTTCAGTAACTGTGCGAATTTTGCACACCCCGCTTTTACTTTTTCCCCAAGGAGCTCTTTGTGAAGAAATCTTTTTATGCATCTACAGCACTGGCTGTGGCTTTGACCAGTTTGTTGCTGGCTTGTGGTGGCGGTGGCGGCAACGCTGGCACTGTAGCAAATACTGGCGGCCTGCCTAATAGTGGCGGCGCTGGCGCTGTAAGCTCGACTAGCCCTGATAGGTCTATTTCTTTGACTGTGGGCTCAGGCGACAAAATTGAAACGACGGCCAACGAAATCAAATACCGCAAAATTTTTGCTGCTACTGTTACTGACACCAATGGCACACCGATTCAAGGCGCAAAAGTTAGCGTAAGAGCCGAAATGTTGGGCTTCCGCAAAGGCTACTGGGATATTGCAGCATCACCAGCACAGATGATTATTGCTAGCACTTGTGCTAACGAAGATACAAATAACAATAATATTCTGGATCCAGGTGAGGACACCAATGGCAGCGGCGAACTTGAGCCCCGTATTGCATCAGTTGTTACTGGCGCGGTAGGTGGCGTAGACACGACAGACTCGCAAGGTATCGTCTACATCGCTGTGGAGTACGCTAAGAAGGATGCTTCTTGGTTAGATTACCAGCTCACCGTTTCAACAACTGGTTTGTCTGGTGCTACTGAGGTTACAACCAAATTCAAACAATCGACAGGCTGGGTTGCAGGTGACGAATCTGCAAACACCAACCCATTCGCATACTCAAGATTTGGTCAGCAAGCTGGTTGCAACAATACCAACTAATAGCTCCGCTATATCGAGCTAGAAAAACCCGCTTC
>CAZUUN010000011.1:0-3671 GCA_964622735.1 uncultured Burkholderiaceae bacterium
ATTTACATCTACCCATTGCTCGAAAACAAATATGGCTTCGATGCTTTCAACGAAAAGGTCTTGGCACGCGCGGTGCGCGGCTTGGGTATGGGCTTTTGGAAGGTGGGTGATGAAGCTGCCATTGATGGCGCCATCGTCAACGGTTCGTGGAAGCTGGTCGGCATGGGCTCGGCACTAAGCCGCAAACTGCAAACGGGCTATCTTTACCACTACGCATTGCTGATGATTCTTGGTGTGTTTGGCCTGATGACTTATATCCTGTGGCCATTCTTGCAGCAGGTATTCGGGCTCTCCTAAAAATAACCAGGCACTACACAAAATGGGTCTCTTAAGTTTATCGATCTGGCTGCCAATATTTTTCGGCTTGGTGCTCTTGGCTTTTGGCCGCCACATGGGCGCGCGCGAAGTGCGCTGCTACGCCGTATTGGCGGCAGTGGCCAGCTTTGCCGTCACTTTGCCTTTGTATTTTGCGTTTGACTTGGGCTCGGCCGCACAGCAGTTTGTCGAACTCAAGCCTTGGGTCACACGCTTTCGCATCAATTACAGTCTAGGGGTGGATGGCATCAGCGTCTGGTTTGTGCTGCTCACGGCTTTCATCACCATCATTGCGATTGTGTCGGCGTGGGAGGCCATCACCGACCGCTTCCACCAATACGCAGCCGCCTTTTTGATCTTGAGCGGCTTGATGATAGGTGTCTTCAGCGCCATGGATGGCATGCTGTTTTATGTCTTCTTTGAGGCCACGCTGATACCGATGTATTTCATCATCGGCATTTGGGGTGGGCCGAACCGCATTTATGCCGCCTTCAAGTTTTTCTTGTACACCTTGGCGGGTTCGCTGCTGATGTTGCTCGCGCTCTTGTGGCTCTTTGTGCAATCGAACTACAGTTTCGACATTCAGACTTGGCAGCAAATGCCTATCGTCTTGGGCGCACAAAAAGTTTTGTTCTTTGCCTTCTTGGCCGCTTTCGCTGTCAAGGTGCCGATGTGGCCCGTCCACACTTGGCTGCCAGACGCGCATGTGCAAGCGCCCACGGCGGGCTCGGTGGTCTTGGCCGCCATCATGTTGAAGCTCGGCGCCTATGGCTTCTTGCGTTTTTCTCTGCCCATCTTGCCTGACGCCTCGCAAGCCTTCGCACCATTGATGATTGCCTTGTCGCTGATCGCGGTGATCTATGTCGGCTTGGTCGCCATCGTGCAGCGCGACATGAAAAAGCTGGTGGCTTATTCATCCGTGGCGCACATGGGTTTTGTCACCTTGGGCTTCTTTGTTTTTAACAAGCTGGGTGTGAGCGGCGGCATTGTGCAAATGATCGCCCACGGTTTTGTCTCGGCGGCCATGTTCTTGTGTATCGGCGTCTTGTACGACCGCATGCACAGCCGCGAGATCGCTGACTACGGCGGCGTCGTGCACGCCATGCCCAAGTTCACGGCTTTCGCCTTGTTGTTTGCCATGGCCAATTGCGGCTTGCCGGCAACGGCTGGTTTTGTGGGTGAGTGGTTGGTGATTTTGGGCGCCGTCAAATACGACTTCTGGATAGGCTTGGCCGCAGCCAGTGCCTTGATCACTGGTGCGACTTATTCGCTCTGGATGTTCAAGCGCATTTTCTTAGGGCCGGTGACAAACGACTCGGTTAAAGCCATGACGGACATCAATGCCCGCGAAATGCTGATCTTGGGCACGCTGGCCGCAGCGACGCTCTTTATGGGCGTCTACCCCAAACCGTTTACGCAAGTGATGGAGCCTGCGGTGCAGCAGCTCTTGCAGCATGTGGCGCAGAGCAAAGTGCCTGCAACACTATTGCCTAATTAATACATTTTTAATGGCATTTATGCCGATTTAACCCGTCAAACCTGCCTGAGTAGCTATTAAATAAGTAGTGTTTCACGGCAATTGTAGAGAGAGCAAGAATGGACAAAGTCAGTTTAATGGCGATCTACCCAGAGATTTTTCTCTTGGTGATGAGCTGCGCGGTGCTCTTGATCGACTTGGGTGTGAAGAGCCGTATGCGCTCGCTTACCTATTACCTCACCTTGGCGACCTTGGCGATAGCCGGCGCTTACTACGCCAATGCTTTGGGTTCGCAAATTGTGCCCAACTATTTGGGCGCGAATAGCGGCATCGTGCCCAAGTTTTACGGCTTTGGCGCCATGGTGGTGAATGATTCCGTCGGCAACTTGCTCAAAGCCTTCGCTTGTTTGGCGGTCTTTGCCACCTTGGTCTATGGTCACCACTATGCGGCGGCGCGTGGCCTGCTGGCGCGCGGCGGCGAATTGTTCAGTCTGGCGCTGTTTTCGGTCTTGGGTATTTGCGTCTTGGTTTCTTCGGCCAATATGCTGATGGTGTACTTGGGTCTTGAGCTCTTGGCACTTTCCAGCTACGCCCTAGTGGCGCTGCAACGCGATGACGCCATCAGCACCGAGGCGGCGATCAAGTACTTTGTTTTGGGCGCACTCGCCAGCGGCTTTTTGCTGTTTGGTATCTCTTTGGTCTATGGCGCAACGGGCCACCTAGAGCTGCAAAAAATCTTCCTGTCGGTGATGAGCGCCGAGTCGCACGAAGCCCTGAATCCGCAATTGCTGGCCCTGGGCTTGGTGTTTGTGGTCGCGGGCCTGGCGTTCAAATTCAGCGCCGCACCCTTCCACATGTGGGCACCCGATGTCTACCAAGGTGCACCCACCATTGTCACCATGATGATTGCGACGGCGCCTAAACTGGCCGCCTTTGCCTTAGTCGTGCGTTTGTTGGTAGAGGGCTTGGCCTTCATGATGCCGCATTGGCAACTCATGCTGATGATTTTGGCCGTGCTCTCGCTGCTGGTCGGCAACATCGCCGCCATCGCCCAAACAAATATTCGCCGCATGTTGGCTTTCTCTACCATCGCGCAAATTGGCTTTGTCTTCTTGGGCTTTAGCACTGGCTATATCAGTGGTGATGTGCGCATGGCGGGTGTCTCTTACAGCGCCTCGCTGGTGTATGTAGTCGCTTACATCCTGACCAGTTTGGCCGCTTTTGGCGTTTTGCTACAGCTCGCACGCGATGGCCGAGATGTCGAGAACATCAGCGAGCTGGCGGGTTTGGGCAAAACCAAACCCTTCCACGCGCTGGTGCTAGCCATCACTTTGTTCTCTTTTGCCGGCATTCCGCCTTTGCTGGGTTTCTTCGCCAAATTTGGCGTCTTGCAACCGCTCTTGGCTTCGCCCGAGATCAAGCACCTCTACTTGGCGCTGTTCGCCATCTTTATGTCGCTGATAGGCTGCTTCTACTACCTGCGCGTGGTCAAGATCATGTACTTCGATCCGGTGCAACGCGAGTTCGCTGCTGGCAGCAAGTGGTCACAAGGGCAAATCCTGCTCGCCATCAATGCGTTGGCGCTGGTGATTTTAGGGTTGTTGCCTGACAGCTTGATTTGGCTCTGCGCCAAAGCGATTTACTTCACCTTGGGCCTGTAAGCCATGAGTAGCGCCTGGGCCATTGCTCTTTTGCTCTTCGCCGCCTTCGGCTTGGCGAGCTGGCCCTTTGTCCTCAAGCGCTTTCTGGTCTTGGGGCCGGCGAAAGCTAGCCACCCTTGGTTGTTGGTGCTGGAATGGCTGCTGGCCTACGGCGTCTTTGTCGTGCTGGGCCGCGCCCTAGAGGGCAACCTCGGCCAAGTCGCGCCGCAGGCTTGGCA
>CAZUUN010000011.1:3771-12480 GCA_964622735.1 uncultured Burkholderiaceae bacterium
CTGCTATCTGGCGAGAAATGCTGCATTTCTTGCGCACTAGGGGTTTTTGCGAGTACAATCCGCAGTTCCTTGGCTTTCCAAAGCTTGGGAGTAAACCGGCATGGGTCAATCGTTATCCATGCTTTGTATAAACCTCTTTAGCCTATAAGGCATGGAGAAAACAATGAGTCTAAGCACCCATTTGGGTTTGCTGGGACGCAAAGTTGGCATGATGCGTGTGTTTACTGAAGACGGCGAAGCAATTCCCGTCACAGTAATCGACGTGTCAAACAACCGTGTGTCACAGGTCAAAAACCAAGAGACGGATGGCTACACTGCTTTGCAGCTTACTTATGGTAAGCGCCGCGCTTCACGCGTGTTGAAACCGCAAGCGGGTCATCTGGCAAAAGCTGGCGTTGAAGCCGGCGAAATCACCAAAGAATTCCGCGTTACTGCGGAAACTGCTGCCCAATACGCAGCAGGCGCGGCTTTGCCCGTGACTTTGTTCGCAGCAGGCCAAAAAGTCGACGTGCAAGGCACGACGATCGGTAAAGGCTTCGCAGGTACGATCAAGCGCCACCATTTCGCCTCACAAGGTGCGTCGCACGGTAACAGCCGTTCGCACAATGTGCCAGGCTCGATTTCTATGGCACAAGATCCGGGTCGCGTATTCCCAGGTAAAAAAATGTCTGGTCACTTGGGTGACGACACCGTTACCACGCAAAACCTCGATATCGTGCGCGTCGATGAAGCGCGTCAACTGCTCCTGATTAAAGGTGCGGTTCCTGGTAGCAAAGGCGGTTTTGTGACTGTGCGTCCAGCCGTTAAATTGCAGCCAGCTCAAGAAGGGGCTAAATAATGCAGCTCGACGTTTTAAATGCTCAAGGTCAAGCGGCCTCTAAAGTCGATGTGTCAGACACTGTGTTTGGCCGTGACTACAACGAATCGCTGATCCACCAATTGGTAGTTGCCTACCAAGCCAACGCGCGCCAAGGCACGCGGGCACAAAAAGACCGTGAACAGGTCAAGCACAGCACGAAAAAACCTTTTAAACAAAAAGGTACAGGCCGTGCGCGTGCTGGTATGACTTCTTCGCCACTGTGGCGTGGGGGCGGTCGCATATTCCCGAATATGCCGAACGAGAATTTCACACAAAAAATCAACAAAAAAATGTACCGCGCTGGTATGGCTTCGATTCTGTCGCAGCTCGTCCGCGAAGGCCGTTTGTCTATTGTTGATTCTTTGAAAATGGACACGCCGAAAACCAAGCAATTGGCCGACAAGTTCAAATCCATGAAATTGGAATCGGTGTTGCTGATTGCTGAAGAAGTAGATGAAAACCTCTACTTGGCGTCGCGCAATTTGAAAAATGTATTGGTGCTCGAGCCGCGTTACGCGGATCCACTCTCTTTGGTTCACTACCGCAATGTGTTGGTGACTAAAGGCGCCGTAGAACAATTCAAGGAGATGTTCGCATGAGTACATCTACCCAAACATTCGACGCAGGTCGTTTGATGGCGGTTTTGGTTTCGCCGATCGTGTCTGAAAAGGCTACTTTCGTTGCTGAGAAACACAACACTGTCACCTTCAAAGTGTTGCAAAGCGCGAGCAAACCAGAAATCAAAGCAGCAGTTGAACTGTTGTTCAAGGTTGAGGTTGATGGCGTGACTGTTGCCAACATCAAAGGTAAAACCAAACGCTTTGGCAAAAGTGTAGGTCGTCGCGACCATTTGCGTAAAGCCTATGTAACCCTCAAACCCGGCCAAGAGCTGGATCTCGGTGGGGAGACTGTTTAATCATGGCTGTCATTAAAAGTAAACCAACCTCGCCCGGTCGTCGTCACCAGGTACGAGTCACGCGCGATCATTTGCACAAAGGCGAGGGCTTCGCACCTTTGCTCGAGCCGCAATTCCAAAAAGCGGGTCGTAACAACAATGGTCACATCACCATTCGCCACCGTGGCGGCGGTGCTAAGCACCACTACCGTGTAGTCGATTTCAAGCGCAACAAAGATGGCATCGCTGCCAAAGTTGAGCGCATTGAGTACGATCCTAACCGTTCGGCCCACATCGCTTTGGTGTGCTATGCCGATGGTGAGCGTCGCTACATCATCGCGCCGCGTGGCGTTGAAGTGGGTGCTGTGCTGCACAACGGCTCGGAAGCGCCGATTCGTGCGGGTAACACACTGCCGATTCGCAACATCCCAGTTGGCTCAACGATTCACTGCATCGAGCTGCAACCTGCCAAAGGTGCGCAATTGGTGCGTTCAGCGGGTGCTTCGGCTACCTTGCTCGCGCGTGAAGGCATCTACGCTCAAGTGCGTATGCGTTCAGGCGAAGTGCGTAAAATTCACATCGAATGCCGCGCTACTTTGGGTGAAGTCGCCAATGGCGAACACAGCCTGCGCCGCTTGGGTAAAGCTGGTATCAAACGCCACATGGGCATCCGCCCAACCGTTCGCGGTGTGGTCATGAACCCGGTGGATCACCCACATGGTGGTGGTGAGGGTAAAACTGGTGAGGGTCGTCACCCAGTCGATCCGTGGGGTAATCTGACTAAAGGTTACCGTACCCGTAATAACAAACGCACGCAAAACATGATCGTTTCGCGTCGTAAGAAATAAGAAGGGGCATAACACATGGCTCGTTCGTTGAAAAAAGGTCCTTTTGTTGACCACCACCTCATGGCGAAGGTAGACAAAGCTGTCTCTACCAATGACAAAAAACCAGTGAAAACTTGGTCGCGTCGCTCCATGGTCCTGCCAGAATTCATTGGCTTAACCATTGCTGTGCACAACGGCAAACAGCATGTGCCTGTGTATGTGAGCGACCAAATGGTCGGTCACAAACTCGGTGAATTTGCGCTCACGCGTACATTCAAAGGCCACCCTGCTGATAAAAAGGCCAAGAAATAAGGAGTTATGCAAATGGAAACTAAAGCAACACTCCGCGGTGTACGTTTGTCGGTCGACAAAGGTCGTCTGGTCGCTGACTTGATCCGCGGCAAAAAAGTTGATAACGCTTTGAACATCTTAACTTTTACGCAGAAAAAAGCTGCCGTGATTGTGAAGAAGGTTTTAGAGTCTGCTATCGCAAATGCTGAGCACAATGATGGCGCTGACGTTGATGAACTCAAAGTCAAAACCATTTATGTTGAGCAGGGTACGACTTTGCGTCGTTTCACAGCCAGTGCTAAAGGCCGTGGTAACCGCATCAGCAAGCCCACTTGCCATATCTACATCACTGTCGGTAATTAAGAGGAAGACAAAGACTATGGGACAAAAAATTCACCCCACCGGCTTTCGCCTCTCGATCACCCGTGATTGGTCTAGCCGTTGGTACGCTAGCAACCGCGATTTCGCGGGCATGCTGGCCGAAGACATCAAAGTGCGTGAGTACTTGAAGAAAAAACTCAAAAACGCTGCGGTTTCACGCGTGCTGATTGAGCGTCCTTCAAAAAATGCGCGCATCACCATTTACTCTGCCCGTCCAGGCGTAGTCATTGGTAAAAAAGGCGAAGACATTGAGAAGCTCAAAAAAGAACTGACTGCGCGCTTGGGCGTTCCAGTTGCGGTCAACATCGAAGAAGTGCGCAAGCCTGAAGTCGATGCGCAACTGATCGCTGACAGCATCACGCAACAGCTCGAAAAACGCATTCAGTTCCGCCGTGCGATGAAACGCGCTATGCAAAATGCCATGCGTTTGGGCGCACAAGGTATCAAGATCATGTCTTCAGGCCGCCTGAATGGCATCGAGATTGCCCGTACCGAGTGGTACCGCGAAGGCCGTGTGCCTTTGCATACTCTGCGCGCAGACATCCAGTACGGCACTAGCGAAGCGGCTACCACTTACGGCATCATCGGTGTCAAAGTGTGGGTTTACAAAGGTGACTACTTGGGCCGTGATGCGGCAGCTGCTGTGCAAGAGCCGCGCAATGATGAGGAGCGCCGTCCACGCGCACCGCGTCGCGACGGTGATCGTCCAGCATCTCGCACTCCGCGTGCTCGTGGCACCAATACTGCACCAGCTGATGGCAGCGACAAGCCTGCTGAAGCTGCTGATGCAGCCGTTACAACTACCGTTAAGCGCGTGCGTAAAGCAGCCGCGCCAGCCACACCTGCTGACGGTAAAGGAGAATAATCATGCTACAACCCGCCCGCCGCAAATACCGCAAAGAGCAAAAAGGTCGTAACACGGGTCTCGCAACCCGTGGTGCTACCGTTGCCTTCGGCGAGTTCGGCCTCAAGTCCACAGACCGTGGGCGTTTAACTGCGCGTCAAATTGAAGCTGCACGCCGTGCGATTTCTCGTCACGTCAAGCGTGGTGGCCGCATCTGGATTCGTGTGTTCCCTGACAAACCAATTTCTCAAAAGCCTGCTGAAGTGCGTATGGGTAACGGTAAAGGTAACCCCGAGTACTATGTTGCAGAAATTCAACCAGGCAAAGTGATTTATGAAATCACGGGCGTTCCAGAGGCTTTGGCCCGCGAAGCGTTTGCTCTGGCCGCTGCTAAATTGCCTTTGCGTACGACTTTTGTCGCACGCATGATCGGCCAGTAATTTCAGGAGAAAAATGATGAAACAATCTAATACTGCTGAATTGCTGCAAAAAGACGAAGCTGGCTTGCGTCAAGAAATCGCTGAATTGCAACGCGCCCACTTCAATTTGCGCATGCAAAAAGGTACGCAACAATTGACCGACTTGTCGCAACTGCGCGTCACTCGTCGCAATATCGCGCGTGCTAAAACGATTTTGGTTCAAAAAATCGCTTTGACTTCGCAAACTACTCAATAAGCCATAAGGAAAGCACACCATGACGGAAGCTAAAACATCCCTCAAGCGCACCTTGATAGGCAAGGTAGTTAGCGATAAGCGCGCTAAAACAGTGACGGTGCTCGTTGAGCGCCGTGTGAAACACGAGCTCTACGGCAAAATCGTGATGAAATCTAGCAAGTACCACGCCCATGATGAAAATGGCGAGTACCACCTGGGTGACACGGTTGAAATCGCAGAAGGCCGTCCAATCTCTAAAACCAAAAGCTGGTCAGTCACGCGTTTGGTCGAAAAAGCGGAAGCCGTTTAATTTTTAAACGCTTGGGTTTTCACTCAATCTGCCCGCAAAGCAGATCGCAAAAAAGGAGTCTTCGGACTCCTTTTTTCATGGGCTGTGGTTGCTTGCCTTAGCGGCTGGCTAAAGGCGTATTGGCGGCTCATTTTTAGTCTGTATCAGGGATGCGCTGCGAGTCAAATATAAGCATCATGAGTGTGAGAAAATACAAGGCTAAGCACGCGCCCGATGGGGTGCTGGCCAACCTGCCGTCTCCCCTTTTTTATTGAAAACAAAGAGCTAAAGTATGGAAGCATTTATCTACGACCATGTGCGTACACCCCGCGCAAAAGGCAGGGCTGATGGTAGCCTGCATGAGATCACCCCTACTTGGTTGTTGACCGAGGTGATGAAGGGCATACGCGATCGCAGCAAGCTCGACACCGCTTTGGTGGAAGATGTCATCATGGGCGTAGTCACGCCCGTGGGCGAGCAGGGCGCGAACATTGGCCGTATGGCCGTGATCAACGCCGACTACGCGCAAACCGTACCCGCGGTACAAGTCAATCGCTATTGCGGCTCCGGCCTTGAGGCGGTCAGCCTTGCTGCTGCCAAAGTCATGGCCGGCCAAGCGGCGCTCACCATTGGTGGTGGCGCTGAGATGATGAGCCGCGTGCCTATGGGCAGTGACGGCGGCCCGTGGGCGCAAGACCCGCAAATGGCGTTCAAAAGCTATTTTGTCATGCAAGGCATCTCCGCCGATTTGCTCGCCACCATGCACGGTTTTAGCCGCGCCGATGTCGATGCTTACTCGGCCGAGAGCCACAAGCGCGCCAAGCACGCTTGGGACAATGGCTACTTCGACAAATCTGTCATGCCCGTCAAAGACGCGCTGGGCATGACCTTGATCAGCAAAGACGAAACCATTCGTCCTGAGACCACGACCGCGACACTCGCCGCGCTCAAGCCCGCTTTTAAAGAGTTGGGTGAGAAATGGGGTTACGACGGTGTGGCGCTGATGAAATACCCGCAAGTGGAAAAAGTCAATCATGTGCACCACGCGGGCAACAGCTCAGGGATCGTCGATGGTGCTGCCGCCGTCTTGGTCGGCAATGCCGAAGCGGGCAAAGCCATGGGCTTGAAGCCGCGCGCCAAAATCCGCTCTTTCGTGTCGGTTGGCTCTGAGCCCACCATCATGCTCGACGGTCCTGCCTTGGCGGCCAAAATCGCCTTGAAAAAAGCTGGACTAGGCGTGCAAGACATCGATCTGTGGGAGTTGAATGAAGCCTTCGCCTCCGTCGTCTTGACCTTCATGAAAGAGCTGAATGTTCCGCACGACAAGATCAACGTCAATGGCGGCGCGATTGCCATGGGTCACCCATTGGGCGCCACGGGTGCCATGATTTTGGGTACGGTGCTTGATGAACTCGAGCGCACGGGCAAACAAACTGCTTTGGTATCTCTGTGTGTCGCTGCCGGTATGGGCACGGCTATGGTGATTGAGCGCGTTTAAGAATTCAAGGAAAAGAGCATGACTGAAGTTGTGAAATATGCAGTCGATGCCGATGGCATCGCGACCCTGACCATAGACTATCAGGGCAAGACTATGAATGTGATCGATCAAGCGCTGATGGACAGCTTGGCCGCAGGCATAGAAAAAGTAGTCGCTGATCCTGCCGTCAAAGGCGCGATCGTCACCTCGGGCAAAGACACCTTTGTGGCTGGCGCTGACTTGAAGCAAATGGAAGCCAATCTCGACAGCACGGCTGAAGACAGCATTGAAGTGGCGTTTGAGAAATTCGGCTCACTGTCAAAAATCCTGCGCCGCTTAGAGACCTGCGGCAAGCCTTTTGCAGCAGCCATCAACGGCGTGGCCATGGGCGGCGGTCTAGAGATCGCGCTGGCTTGCCACTACCGCGTCGCGGTGGATAATCCGCGCGTGATGTTTGGCTTGCCCGAAGTCATGGTCGGTTTGTTGCCAGGCGCGGGCGGCACGCAGCGCATGATCCGTATGCTGGGCATACAGGGCGCGACGCCTTACCTGATGGAAGGCAAAAACTTTAACCCAACACAGGGTAAAGAGCTGGGCATCATTCACGAAGTGGTGCCAGCAGCACAATTGCTCGCCACTGCCAAAGCCTGGTTGCTGAGCGATAAAGCCAGTGCGGTTGCGCCGTGGGATGACAAGAAATTCAAGTTCCCGGGTGGCAATGCCTTGATGCCGCAAAACGCCCAAGCTTTTGTCGTGGGCAATGCCATGATTCAAAGCAAAACGATGCGCAATATGCCATCGCCTATGGCCATTCAAAGCCTGATGTTTGAAGGCTCACTCTTGCCCATGGACAAAGCGCTGCGCGTCGAGACCAAATACATGACGCAAGTTGCGCGTTCAGCGCCAAGCCGCGCCATGATTCGCACTTTGTTTGTGAACAAAGAAAAAGCCGACAAGCTGGAATTCCGCCCGCAAGGCATTGCGAAGTTTGACAGCAAAAAAATGGGCATGATCGGTGGCGGCATGATGGGCGCAGCGATTGCGCTCACCGCTGCCAAAGTCGGCATTCAAGTCGTGCTCATCGACATCAGCCAAGAGCTGGCCGAAAAGGGCAAGCAATACGCCGTGACCAACTTGCAAAAACAAGTGGAACGCGGTCGTTTGACAGCTGAGAAAATGCAGAAAACGCTGGACCTCATCATCGCAACGACAGATTACGAGTTGCTGCGCGACACGGACATCATCATCGAAGCCGTGCCTGAGAACACCAAAATCAAGGCCGAGGTCACTGCCAAGTTGGAGCAATATATTCCTGAGACTTGCGTGTTTGCATCGAACACATCAGGCATTCCGATCAGCAAGCTGGCCAAAGCCAGCAGCCGCCCCGAGCGTTTCATTGGTCTGCACTTCTTCAGCCCGGCTGATCGCATGCCTTTGATCGAAGTCATTCGTGGCGAAAAGACCACCGATGCGACACTGGCGCAAGCCCTCGACTTTGTGGCCAAGATCAAGAAAACGCCGATTATCGTCAACGATGTGTCGGACTTCTACACCACGCGTTTGATCGGCTCTTTCATCGACGAATCCATGCGCATGTTGAACGAAGGCGTGAGCCCCGCGCTGTTGGAAAATGCAGCCAAGCAAGCGGGCATGCCTGTCGGGCCGCTGACCATCATGGACGAGTTGTCCATCGATTTGGCCGTGGGCGCCGCCGCCAACAAAGCGCGCGAGTACGATGATTTTGTTCCGTCGATTACCGTGGCCACGCTGCAAAAATTGTTCGACCTGAAACGCATGGGCAAAAAAGTCGGCAAAGGCTTCTACGACTGGACGCCTGAGGGCAAAAGTCTGTGGACCGGTTTGCAAGAACTCTTCCCAGCCAAACCTGCGGCTGCGCAACCGCCCGTGCAAGATGTGAAAAACCGCATTCTGTACGCGCAAGCTTTGAACGCGGCGGGCTCGATGGAGCGCGGCACTTTGACTTCGCCTGCGGACGGCGACATCGGCTCTATCTTGGGCGTTGGCTTCCCAGCTTACTTGGGTGGCCCTTTCTGCATGATGGACGAAATTGGCTTGGCCAACTTCGTGCAAGAAGCCGATCGTTTGGCCAGTCTGTATGGCGAGCATTTGCGCCCCAACGCTTTGTTGCGTGACATGGCGGCCAAAGGCGAAACCTTCTATGGCAAGAACGC
>CAZUUN010000011.1:12580-23488 GCA_964622735.1 uncultured Burkholderiaceae bacterium
ATTAGGAGACAAGTGGTATGGCACAAGCATTTGATTACATCATCGTCGGCGCTGGTTCGGGCGGTGGCACATTGGCCGATTTGCTCACGCGTGATGGCAAGCACACGGTCTTGCTGATCGAAGCAGGCGGCACGCACAAAGACCTGATGGTGGACATGCCCGCAGGCTGGGGCAAGATGCTCTATGACAAAAAATACTCTTGGGGTTACGAGACCGAGCCTGAGCCCGCGATTGACAATCGCCGCTTGAAGCTGCCGCGCGGTCGCGTGCTGGGCGGTTGCAGCTCGACCAATGGTTTGCTCTATGTGCGCGGTCACAAGCTCGACTACCAAGACTGGGTGGACGCTGGCGCGACCGGCTGGAGCTGGGACGATTTAATGCCCCACTTCAAAGCGACGGAAGACCAGCACATCATCAACAACAGCCTGCATGGCAAAGGCGGTGCCTTGACCGCCAATGCGCTGCCCTTTGTGCATCCCAGCACGGTGGCGATGCTGAAAGCCGCCGAGCAAGCAGGTTACTCCAGCACGCAAGACTTCAACACCGGCGAGCCCGATGGCGCGGGTTTGTGGCAAGTGAATATCGAAGGCGGCAAGCGCACCAGCGTGGCGCGCCGTGCGATTGAGCCTGCGATGGCGCGCAGCAATTTGACGGTGCAAACCAAAGCCTTGGTGCACAAAATCATCATCACCAACAAGCGTGCCACGGGTGTGCGCTACGCCGTCGGCGGCAAAGTGATTGATGCCACCGCCAAACGCGAAGTGCTGCTGTGCGCGGGCGCGATGAATTCGCCCCAAATTTTGATGCTCTCAGGCGTTGGTCCAGCCGCGCATTTGCAAGCCAAGGGCATCACGGTCGAGCAAGATGCACCCGGCGTTGGCCAAAACCTGCAAGACCATGTGACCACGCCTATGTGCTGGTATTACAAAGACGCGAAATCGAGCATGAACGCCAGCTTCACGGGCTTGGGTGCTTTGGGCGCTGTCTTCAAGTATTTCGTCAAAAAAGAAGGCCCTTTGACTTTCCCAGCGACGGACTTTGGTGTTTACTTCAAAAGCTCGCCCGAGCAGCGCATGAACGACATTCAGGTCTTTGGCTTGCCCGTCTCAGGTGATGCGGCAGCGACCGAGGCCAGCGGCGGCGAGGGTCTTAAGCCCGACGCGGCGCCCGGCATGACCATGGGCCCTTGTTTGGTACGCCCTTATTCGCGTGGTTGGGTGCAGTTGAAATCTGCGGACCCAGCCGACAAGCCCGCGATACAAATGAATTACTTCACCGACGAGCGCGACCGCGCCGCCTTTATTGCGGCTATTCGCAAGGTGCGTGAATTGGCCGACCAGCCCGCCTTGGCCGCGCTGATCGACCATGAAAGCCGCCCCGGCAAGCAAGCGCAAAGCGACGAAGAAATTTGGAGCTGGATGAAGCGCTATGTGACCTCGGTCCACCACGCCGTGGGCACGGTCAAAATGGGCGCGGCTGACGATGCCATGGCGCCGCTCACGCCAGACTTGAAAGTCAAAGGCATTAGCGGTTTGCGCGTGGTTGATGCCTCGGTCATGCCCAACATCATCAGTGGCAACACCAATGCACCGGTCGTTGCCATTGCCAGCAAAGCTGCGCAAATGATTTTGGCGGATGCGCATTAAAAACTGCTTTGCTGCGCGCACTGCGCGGCAAAAAATGGCGCTCTTAGCGACAGTCAAGGGCGCTGATTTTTTTAGTGCCTTGGGTTTGCTTGCCGCACACGCTTGCGGCGCCACCATCCAGCGGCGCGGCGGCGTTTATCTCGCCTCTGGCGGGCGCTTAGGGGCGCTGTTGCAGCGCCACCCGCTTGGGGCCATGCAAGCGGTCGCCCTGGGGCGTGTGATACTCGCACCCGATGCGGCCACCTTGCGCCAGCACTTGCGCCATGAATGGGTGCACATTCGGCAGTTTATGCGCTGGGGTGCGCTGTTCCCGCTGCTCTATTTTTTAGAGCTGCTCAGGCAGCTTTCATGCGGTAAAGACCCCTACTTGCACAATAGATTTGAGTGCGAAGCCAGGCGCGAAGAGCATTAAGCACTGGGCTTGGCGATGACGGCGTAGCGTGCAATTGCGGCCGCGCGTGTTTCGCTATGGTCGACGATGGGGCGCGGGTAGTTCACGCCCAAGCGGATATCGGCCAATTGCAAATCTAGCGGATCCGCCAGCCAAGGTGCGTGGATGTCTTTGTTGTTCAAACCCGCGAGCTGCGGCAAATAGCGTTTGATGAATTTACCGTCAGCATCAAATTTTTCGCTTTGTTTGATGGGGTTAAAAACGCGGAAGTAGGGCTGGGCATCGCAGCCCGTGCTGGCCACCCATTGCCAGCCCCCGTTATTCGCGGCCAAGTCAAAGTCGTTTAAATGCTGAGCAAAATAGGCTTCGCCCCAGCGCCAATCTAGCCCCAAGTCTTTGCACAAAAAACTGCCCACGACCATGCGCAGGCGGTTGTGCATAAAGCCCGTGGTGTTGAGTTGCAACATGGCGGCATCCACCAGCGGGTAGCCCGTTTTTCCTTGGCACCAAGCGTCAAACAGCTCTTTCGCTTGCTTGCCCTTGTTCCAGCGGATGGCATCGTATTGGCGCTTAAAGCTGTGCTCGGCCACATGCGGATAGTTGGCCAAAATCTGCATGAAAAAATCACGCCAAATCAGCGCGCTGAGCCAAACGCCAGCGCCCTTGTCACCCGCTTGCATGGCGCTGTGCGCCAAGCGTGCCACACGCCTGATGCTGATGGTGCCAAAGCGCAAATGCACGCCTAAATAGCTCACGCCTTTGATGTGGGGGAAGTCGCGCTTGCTGTCATAGTGCGACATGCGCTGCTCGAAGTCGGCGAGCAGCTGCTCTGCGCCGCTGCTGCCCAAAGGGATGTTTAACTCGCGCAGATTGGTCGGCTCAAAATCAAGGTCTTGCAAAGCGGGGAGGCGCGTCTCGAAAGGCTGACCATTGACGCTGGTGGGCGTTGCAATCAAACGCTGGGCATAGGGCGCGAGTGGGTAGCTGCGCAAGTAAAACGCATCAACTTTTTTCAGCCACGCATTTTTATAAGGTGTGAAAACGGTGTAGGGCTTGCCCTGTTGCGTCAGCAGTTCTTGCTGCTCAAAAATGGCTTGGTCTTTGAAGGTGTGAAAGCTGACGCCCACATTCGCCAAGGCGCCGCGCACCTGCGCATCGCGCGCTATGGCGTGCGGCTCGTAATCGTGATTGGTAAAAACCGCTTGCGCGCGCAGCAGCGTGGCCAGCTTTGGTATTTCCTCAAGTGCGAAGCCGTGGCGCACGATGAGCTGCGCGGGCGCGGCTCGCCCCTGTTGCTCGCTCCATGCCGCCAAGCTGGCGTTGATATCGCCCAGACTGGCAAGGATGAACTCGACGCGCCGGTCAGCCCGCGGCAAAGCGTCTAAAATGGCACGGTCAAGCACAAAGCAAATCAGCACCTCTTCGCAAACCTTGAGTGCGCGATAAAGGGCGGCATTGTCCTCTAGCCGCAAATCACGGCGCAACCAGACCAAGCCGCGCTGGTAGCGCAAGCTCTTCTCATTGGGGGCTAATTGGATACTCATGCGCCAATTGTGCCTATTTTCGGCCTGGCTTTGAATTTTCTACAATAGAGGCTTATTGAAAGCAGACCATGTCCGATACCCACAGCCCTGCGCGTGTCACGCCGCATTCCTTTTTGACCTTGCATTACCGCTTGGGCGGCCCGCATGGCGACATCATCAACACCTTTACGGGCAAGCCCGCGACCATGTCTTTGGGTGAGGGGCGCTTGTCGCCCTTGCTCGAAGAAAAGCTGCTGGGACTAGAAGAGGGTGCGCACACGGTGCTGGAACTGGCCGAAGGCGAGGCCTTTGGCCCCCACAACCCCGACATGATGCAATGGGTCGCGCGCAGCTTGCTCGACGAGCTGGGCGACCCGCGCGAACAATACCAAGTGGGCGAGGTGCTGCAATTCCCCACGCCCGATGGTTTAGACCAGTACGCGGGCACGGTGTTGCAGGTTGAGCCTGGCAAACTGTTGTTTGACTTTAACCACCCGCTGGCCGGACAAGCGGTGCAGTTTGAAGTCAAACTCATAGGCGTTTTGTAAGTCGCTGCTAGCTGCTGCAAGACCCATTAAGAAAGCACGCTATGAGCATCAAGCCGCAAGAAATTTTATTGGCTGAACCGCGCGGTTTTTGCGCGGGCGTTGATCGTGCGATTGAAATCGTCGAACTGGCGCTGCACAAATTTGGCCGCCCGATTTATGTGCGCCATGAGATCGTGCACAACACCTATGTGGTGGACGATTTGAAAAAAAAGGGCGCCATCTTCATTGAGGACTTGGCCGATGTGCCCGCTGGTGCGACACTGATTTTCAGCGCCCACGGCGTCAGCTTGGCGGTGCAAGAAGAAGCCCGCCAACGCGGTTTCAAAATTTTTGATGCCACCTGCCCGCTGGTGACCAAGGTGCATGTGGAAGTGGCCAAGCTGGACAAAGAGGGTTACGAGTTCATCATGATCGGCCACAAAGGCCACCCTGAGGTAGAAGGGACGATGGGCCAACTGCTAGAGGGCATCCATTTGGTTGAAAGTCTAGAGGATGTGGAGCGCGTGCAGCCGCGTCAGACTGAAAAGCTAGCAGTCGTGACACAAACGACGCTGAGCGTGGACGACACGGCCGAAATGCACGCAGCCCTGCGCGCGCGCTTTCCGAATATTCGCGCGCCCAAAAAACAAGACATTTGCTACGCCACGCAAAACCGCCAAGACGCGGTCAAAATTCTCGCGCCGCAGGTGGATTTGCTCATCGTCGTGGGCAGCCCCAGTAGCAGCAATAGTAACCGACTGGCAGAGCTCGGCGGGCGCTTGGGCACCACCAGCTATATGGTGGACAACGCCGGCGAACTGCAAGCCGAGTGGTTCGCGGGTACGCCGCGCGTGGGCCTGACGGCGGGTGCCTCCGCGCCTGACGTTTTGGTGCAAGATGTGATTCAGAAGATCAAATCCTTCGGCGCGCTTTCGGTGCGCAAAATGGATGGCGTGCAAGAGCATGTCAAATTTCCTTTGCCCAAATCCTTGGTCATGGGCGACGAATAGGATCGCTATCAAAAAAGAAGCTGCTCAGGCAGGTTTCATGCGGTAAAAAAGCATTATTTACTTATAAAACGACACTTGTATGTTAGACATCACCTTGCTGCGTAAAGATTTAGACAGCGTTATCGCCAAGCTGCAAACGCGCAAAAATCCACAAAGCTTTTTAAATGTTGCGCGCTTTACGCAACTCGAAGACGAACGCAAAAGCATTCAAACCAACACCGAACAATTGCAAGCGCAGCGCAATAGCCTGAGCAAGCAAATCGGGCAACTCAAAGCCAAGGGCGAATCGGCTGATGCGCTGATGGCGCAAGTTGCCAGTGTTAAGGATGATCTGGATGCTGCCGCCGCCAGACTGGATGTGTTGCAGGCCGAGCTGGCGCAAATGCTGCAAGCCCTGCCTAACCTGCCGCACGACAGCGTGCCTGTAGGCAGCGACGAAAGCGCCAATGTCGAGCTGCGCCGCTGGGGCCAGCCGCGCAGCTTTGATTTTGCGGTTCAAGACCACATGGCGCTGGGCACGCCTTTGGGGCTAGACGCTGATTTGGGTAGCAAGATCACCGGCTCGCGTTTTACCGTGATGCAAGGGCCTATGGCGCGCCTGCATCGTGCGCTGGCGACCTTTATGCTCGACATGCAAACCACGCAACACGGCTACACCGAATGCTATGTGCCCTATATCGTCAACAGCGACTCGCTGCGCGGCACGGGGCAGCTGCCCAAATTTGAGGGCGATTTGTTCGCGGCGAACAAGGGCGGTCAAGATGCCGAGCCTGTGCCAGATCGCGCCGCGCTCTACCTGATTCCTACGGGCGAAGTGCCGCTAACGAATATCGTGCGTGAGCGCGTACTCACAGAGGCTGATTTGCCCTTGAAGCTGACCGCGCACACGCCTTGCTTCCGCTCTGAGGCGGGTAGCTATGGCCGCGACACGCACGGCATGATTCGCCAGCACCAGTTCGACAAAGTCGAGATGGTGCAAATCGTGCACCCAGAAAAAAGCTATGCCGCACTGGATGAAATGACCAGCCATGCGGAGGCGGTGCTGCAAGCGCTGGGTCTGCCTTATCGGGTGATGGCTTTGTGCACGGGCGATATGGGCTTTGGCGCGACGCGCACGCACGACCTAGAGGTTTGGCTGCCGGCGCAAAACACCTACCGCGAGATTTCTTCGGTCAGCAATTGCGAGGCTTTTCAGGCGCGTCGCATGCAAGCGCGCTTTAAAAATGCACAAGGCAAGAATGAGTATGTGCACACTTTGAATGGCTCGGGTTTGGCTGTGGGCCGCACCTTGGTGGCGGTGCTGGAGAATTACCAGCAAGCCGACGGCAGCATCGCAATTCCGACTGCGCTGCAACCTTATTTGGCTGGTGCTACAGTGATGCACTGCTAGGCGCTCTTGGACGAGCGTGGTTTGCCAAGGACGCAGAGCAGCGGTGCTGTGAATAGCAGTGATTCCCCAGTGTGCCAGTCGGTGACTGGCTTTAAGGAAAACAAAAATGTCCTCTACCAACCCCTCACGCCGTGTATTCATGATGCAGCTCGCCCTAGGCGGAGCAGCAGCTAGCTTGGCGGCACAAGCCGCGCCCGCAGCCAAGGCTGCGGCGGCACCCGCGGGCAATATGGTTGCCGAAACCGATGCCAACGCCAAGGCTTTAGGCTATGCGCTGGACACGGCCAAAGTGGATGCCAAAAAATGGCCCAAACATGCCAAAGGCCAAGACTGCAGCAACTGCATGCTGTACAAAGGCGATGCCAAAATGGGCGACTGCCCATTGTTCGCTGGCAAAAAAGTGGCGGCTAAAGCTTGGTGTAACTCTTACATCAAGAAAGCTTGATGGCCCACCAATGCGGTTAGCCCAAGAAAAAACCACCCTCGGGTGGTTTTTTTGTATCCGTAACACAAGGGCCAGATGTTTACATGATCGACAAGTGCTCAGTGCCCGCCGCCAGATCGAGCGATTTGGCGCGCTTGGAGTTGAGTTTGATTTGCAAGCGTAAATCGTTGGCCGAATCGGCAAAGCGCACCGCGTCATCGTAAGAGATGAGATTGGCCTCAAACGCATCAAACAAAGACTGGTCAAAGGTTTGCATGCCTTGCTCACGGCTTTTCTTCATGATCTCTTTCAGCTCATTCACTTCGCCTTTGAAAATCATGTCTGACACCAAAGGTGTGTTGAGCATGATCTCGACTGCGGCGTAGCGGCCTTTGCCGTCTTGCTTAGGAATCAGACGCTGCGAAATGATGCCGCGCAAGTTCAAAGACAAATCCATCAGCAACTGCTGGCGACGCTCTTCAGGGAAGAAGTTGATGATGCGGTCTAGCGCTTGGTTCGAGCTGTTGGCGTGCAAAGTGGCCATACACAAGTGCCCCGTTTCGGCAAAGGCAATGGCGTGTTCCATGGTTTCTTGGTCGCGGATCTCACCCATCAAAATCACATCAGGCGCTTGGCGCAGCGTGTTTTTCAGGGCGATTTCCCAGCTGTCGGTGTCGAGCCCGACTTCGCGTTGCGTCACCATGCAGTTTTTGTGTGGATGCACAAACTCGATCGGGTCTTCAATCGTGATGATGTGGCCGTAAGAGTTGATGTTGCGCCAATCGATCATGGCGGCCAGCGTGGTGGACTTGCCCGAGCCCGTCGCACCGACCAAAATAACCAAGCCGCGCTTGGCCATGACGACTTCTTTCAGGGTTTGGGGCACGCCCAAAATGTCGATGGTCGGCAAGGTCGCCGGAATCACCCGAAACACCATGCCGATTTTGCCTTGCTGCATAAAAGCATTGACGCGAAAGCGGCCAATGTCTGTGGGCGCAACGGCGAAATTGCATTCGCGCGTGCGCTCAAACTCGGCTGCTTGCTTGTCGTTCATCACCGCGCGCGCCAGCGCCATGGTGTGCGCGGCGGTTAGGGGTTGCGGCGAGATTTTGGTCATCTTGCCATCGACCTTCATGCCGGGTGGAAACTCTGCCGTGATGAATAAATCGCTGCCATTGCGTGCCAAAAGCAAACGCAGCAAATCGTTGATAAATTTCGTCGCCTGATCGCGTTCCATGGTGGCTTTCTCCTAAACCGGGTTTGTTCTTATTGGGGTGGTTTTTAGCCGACGAAATTCTCAGGAATTTTGGCTTTGCTGCGGGCCTCGCCGACAGAGATGATGTTGCGTTTGACCAAGTCGCTCAAATTCTGATCCAAAGTCTGCATGCCCATGCCGCCGCCAGTCTGGATAGACGAATACATCTGCGCCACTTTGGCCTCGCGAATCAAGTTGCGGATGGCGGGCGTGCCGAGCATGATCTCGTGCGCGGCCACGCGGCCTGTGCCGTCTTTGGTTTTGCACAGGGTTTGCGAAATGACAGCCTGCAAAGATTCGGACAACATGGCGCGAACCATTTCTTTTTCATCCGATGGGAATACGTCAATAATCCGGTCTATGGTTTTGGCCGCGCTCGAAGTGTGCAGTGTGCCAAATACCACGTGACCCGTTTCGGCGGCGGTCATGGCCAAGCGGATGGTTTCCAAGTCGCGCATCTCGCCGACCAAAATCGCATCTGGGTCTTCGCGCAAAGCCGAGCGCAAGGCGGCGCTAAAGCTCAAGGTGTGGGGGCCGACCTCGCGCTGGTTGATCAAGCATTTTTTTGCATCGTGCACAAACTCGATCGGATCTTCCACCGTCAAAATGTGGCCGAACTCGGTCTCGTTCAAATGGTTCATCATGGCGGCGAGCGTGGTGGACTTACCCGAACCCGTAGGGCCTGTTACCAATATCAAACCGCGTGGTTTCAAGGCTAAATCGGCAAAAATCTTAGGTGCATTGAGTTGCTCAAGTGTCAAAATTTTGGAGGGGATGGTACGAAAGACCGCGCCCGCGCCCCGGTTTTGGTTAAAAGCGTTGACGCGAAAGCGTGCCAAGCCGTCGATTTCGAAGGAGAAGTCGACCTCAAAAAACTCTTCGTAGTGCTTGCGCTGGGTGTCGTTCATGATGTCGTAGACCATGCCGTGCACTTGTTTATGATCGAAGGCATCGACATTGATGCGGCGCACATCGCCGTTCACACGGATCATGGGCGGCAGACCTGCAGACAAGTGCAAATCGGAGGCTTTGTTTTTAACGCTAAAGGCGAGAAGTTGGGTGATGTCCATGATCAGTAATTAGAGCAAACGAGAGGTGGAATGTTGAATACCGTAGCCAGCAATATAGCGCACATCGAGCGCGAAATAGCCCAGAGTTGCCGCCAGAGTGGGCGAAGTGACGATCGGGTCATGCTACTGGCGGTGACTAAGACTGTCAATGTAGAGCGCATCTTGGAAGCAGTGGCTGCGGGGCAGCGTCGTTTTGGTGAAAATTATGTGCAAGAAGCGGTAGAAAAAATCCAAACGCTGCGTGAGCTGCACCCCGAGCTGCTGCGCGGTAGTGGCGAGCAAGTGCCGCTGGAGTGGCATTTGATCGGCCCATTGCAAAACAACAAAACCCGCATCGTGGCGGAATACTTTGATTGGGTGCAAAGCCTCGATGCACTTAAAACCGCGCAGCGCTTGTCGGCGCAGCGTCCGGCTGATTTGCCTGATTTGCAAATTTGTATTCAAGTCAATGTCGATGGCGCTGCCACTAAGTCGGGTGTGGCGCCGCAGGATGTGCCCGATTTGGCGCTGGCCATCCAAGCTTTGCCGCGCTTGCGTTTGCGCGGTTTGATGAGCATACCTAATCCGCAAGACAGCCTGCTGCAAACCTTGGCGCTGCACGCCCGAGTGCATGATTTGTTGCACAAGCTCAATCAGCACCCAGCTTTTGCGGCCCTGCCGCTTGATACCCTGTCTATGGGCATGAGTGGCGACATGCATGAAGCGATTGCCGCGGGTTCGACCATGGTGCGCATAGGCACAGCGATTTTTGGTGCGCGCTGATGTGCCCGCTAAAGCGCCGGTAGGGTAGCTGCGCAAGCCCTCGTTCTTTCTGCCAGCCAAAAAAAACCTCGCCGAAGCGAGGTTTTTTTATGAGGCCAGAGGCATTACATCATGCCGCCCATACCACCCATGCCGCCCATGTCTGGCATACCGCCGCCAGCTGAGTCGTCTTTTGGTGACTCTGCAACCATGCATTCGGTTGTCAGCATCAAGCCAGCAACAGAAGCTGCGTTTTGCAAAGCAGTGCGGGTTACTTTGGTTGGATCCAAAATGCCCATTTCGATCATGTCGCCATAAGTGTCGTTGGCAGCGTTAAAGCCGTAGTTGCCTGTGCCTTCCAATACTTTGTTGATCACGACTGAAGGTTCGCCGCCGCCGTTGGCAACGATCTCGCGCAGGGGCGCTTCAATCGCTTTGAGTACCAACTGGATGCCCGCTTCTTGGTCAGCGTTGTCGCCTTTCACCGTGCCAGCCGCTTGGCGTGCGCGCAACAGGGCTACGCCACCGCCAGCCACAATGCCTTCTTCCACCGCAGCGCGTGTTGCGTGCAGCGCGTCTTCCACGCGGGCTTTTTTCTCTTTCATTTCAACTTCAGTCGCCGCGCCAACTTTGATGACGGCAACGCCGCCAGCCAATTTGGCTACGCGTTCTTGCAGTTTCTCTTTGTCGTAGTCGCTGGTGGCTTCTTCGATTTGTGCACGGATTTGTTTTACGCGTGCTTCGATCGCAGCGGCTTGGCCAGCACCGTCGATGATGATGGTGTTTTCTTTGCCCACTTCGATGCGTTGTGCGCTGCCGAGGTCTTCCAGAGTCACTTTTTCCAGTGTCAAGCCAACTTCTTCAGCAATCACCTTACCGCCAGTCAAGATGGCGATGTCTTCGAGCATGGCTTTGCGGCGATCGCCAAAGC
>CAZUUN010000012.1:0-23278 GCA_964622735.1 uncultured Burkholderiaceae bacterium
TGTTGGTGCGTCACCACTTGCTGCGCGCCCACGCCGGCCTAGACAACATTGAAGTTGTAGCCGCCCACCCGCAAGCGCTGGCGCAATGCCAAAAATGGCTGAATGCGCATTTGCCCAAGGCCGAGCGCCACGCCGTTAATAGCAATGCCGAAGGTGCCCGTTTGGCCAAAGAGCATCCGACTTGGGTGGCGCTGGGCAGCGAACGCGCCGCTAGCGCACAGGGCCTGCACATCGTCGCGCACGCCGTGCAAGACGAGGCACATAACAAAACCCGCTTTGCCATCATTTGCCTGCCGACAACCCTGCCCGCGCCCGATGCCACTGGCCGCGACTGCACCAGCTTGATAGTGTCCGTACCCAACAAGCCTGGTGCTATGCATGATTTGTTGGTGCCGATTAAGAAATATGGCGTCTCTATGACGCGTTTTGAATCGCGCCCGGCGAAAACGGGCCAATGGGAATATTATTTTTACATCGATTTGCAGGGCCACCCCAGCCAGCCCCATGTGCGCCAAGCTATGGATGAGTTGCGTGAACTGTGTGCCTTTTACAAAGTGCTGGGTGCCTACCCAGCCAGCGTGTAAATCACCCGCCCAAACCGCTGCCGCATAATGCATACACCTTATTCCACGAATCGATTGCGGGCAGACAATAGTCCGCTACCACATGAAAAAATTTATGTTTGAACAGTTAGGCATCATCGGCTGCGGCTTAATGGGAGGCTCATTTGCACTGGCGATGAAGCGCGCGGGCCTCGTCAAGCGCGTGGTCGGCTATAGCAAATCGCCCTCCACCACGCAGCGCGCCCTGCACATGGGTGTGATCGATGTTGAAGCGCCCTCCGCACTACTGGCCGTCTCAGGCGCCGACTTGGTCATTATTGCTGTGCCCGTGGGCGCAATGGAGGCGACTTTTAAGGCCATCCGCCACTTTGTATCAGCTGATGTGCTGTTTATGGATGTTGGCTCGACCAAAGTCGAAGTAGTGAACGCCGCCAACGCGGTACTGGGCAAGAACGCGGGCTGCTTTGTACCCGCCCACCCGATAGCTGGCAGCGAACGCGCAGGTGTCGAGTTTGCCACCGCTGATTTGTACCAAGGTCGCCAAGTCATTCTGACGCCCACCGAAAAAACCAATACCGTGCAGCTGAACAAAGCCGCCACTCTGTGGCGCGCCTTGGGCTGCGAAGTCAGCATGATGACACCGCAGGCGCACGATGCCGCCTATGCAGCCGTTAGCCATTTGCCACACATGATTGCCTTTGCCTATATGCAAGGCCTGCTGGGGCAAGAGCAGCACGCGCAGCTGCTGTCTTTGGCTGGCTCGGGCTTTCAAGACTTCACGCGCATCGCCGCCTCTGAACCCAAACTCTGGCGCGATGTCTTGCTGGCGAATAAAAAAGAGTTGATTGAGCAGTCGCGCCACTTTCAGCGCGCCCTGCACAGCCTTGAAGTCATGCTTAACACCAACAATGGCGACGCTTTGCAGCTGGCCATTCAGCAAGCCAGCCAGGCGCGCCAAGCCTGGAAGCCGCGCCGCCCAGACTAAAACGCGGCGCTTGGGCTTTAGGGCCGCCGTGATGCGGCGATAATCCAAGCCATGTATTCCACCGCCTTTCTTGATCTGCCGCCGCTTCAGGCCGTCGCTGGCCGCGTGCACTTGCCCGGCTCCAAAAGCATTTCCAACCGCGTTTTATTGCTCGCTGCACTCTGCGCGGGCACAACCGCCGTGCACGACTTGCTCGACTCGGACGATACCCGCGTCATGCTGGAGTCTTTGGCCCAGCTCGGCTGCGCACTAAAAACCGAAAACGGCGTTTTGCACATTACTGGACTGGCTTGCACGCAGGCGACCCGTGGCTTGTTGGTGGATAAGGCTGATTTATTTTTAGGCAATGCCGGTACAGCCATGCGCCCTTTAACTGCTGCGCTCGCCATCTTGGGCGGCGACTTCAACTTGAGCGGCATCGCGCGTATGCACGAGCGGCCCATCGGCGATTTGGTCAGCGCTTTGCAGCAATTGGGCTGCGCCATCGACTACCGCGGCACGCCCGGCTACCCGCCTTTGCACATTCACGGGTCTGCGCACTTGCGCTTAGACGCACCGATACAAGTGCGCGGCGATGTATCCAGCCAGTTCTTAACCGCTCTGCTATTGGCGCTGCCTTTGGCAAGCGATAAGCAAACGATAGAGGTTGAGGTCGTGGGCGAGTTGATTTCTAAGCCCTATATCGACATCACCCTCAAACTGCTGGCGCAATTTGGCATCATGGTCGAACGCCAAGGCTGGCAACGCTTCACCATTCCAGCGGGCAGCAGCTACCGCTCGCCGGGCAGCATTCATATCGAGGCCGATGCCTCTTCAGCCAGCTACTTTATCGCCGCGGGTGCCTTGGCAGCCAGCGCCGACGCACCACTGCACATTGAGGGTGTTGGCGCGAATTCGATACAAGGCGACATTCGTTTTGTCGAAGCCGCGCGCCTGATGGGCGCGCAGATTGAGAGCGGCGCCAACCACTTGCTGGTTAGCCGCGGTGCTTGGCCGCTCAAGGCCATAGACCTCGACTGCAACCACATTCCAGATGCCGCGATGACGCTGGCCATGATGGCGCTCTATGCCGATGGCACAACAACGCTGCGCAATATTGCCAGCTGGCGCGTGAAAGAGACCGATCGCATCGCGGCCATGGCAACTGAGTTGCGCAAGCTGGGTGCAGGGGTGGAAGAAGGCGCTGACTTCTTGCGCATCAGCCCACCGGCTGCGGGGCAATGGCAGCGCGCGGCGATTGCCACTTACGACGACCACCGCATGGCGATGTGCTTCTCTTTGGCGGTATTCTCAGGTCTGCACAGCAGCCCGCCACGCGGCGTGCGCATACTAGAGCCGCATTGCGTGGCAAAAACCTTTCCCGATTATTTTGAAGCGCTGTTTGGCGTAGCGCACGCCGCTGCCAATCAGATACCTGTTATTTGCATCGATGGCCCCACCGCCTCGGGCAAGGGCACGCTTGCGGGCTGCTTGGCCGCGGCGCTGGGCTATCACTATTTAGACTCGGGCGCGCTTTACCGCGTGCTGGCACTGGCGGCGCAAGAGCGCGGCATAGACTGGGGCGACGCTGCTGCGCTCGCGCCTTTGGCCGCGAACTTGCCCGTGCGCTTTGTGGGCGAGAGCATCTTATTGGCTGAGATGGATGTGAGCGCGCGCATACGCACCGAGGAAATGGGCAAAGGCGCGTCCGAGGTTTCCGTCCACCCCGCCGTGCGCACAGCCTTGATGGCGCTGCAACGCGCTTTCGCCCAATTGCCCGGTTTGGTGGCTGATGGCCGCGACATGGGGACGGTGATTTTTCCGCATGCGCCACTCAAGATTTTTTTAACCGCGGATGCCGCACAACGCGCCCAGCGCCGTGTTTTGCAAATACAAAAACGCGGTTTGAGCGCCGACTACGCTGCTGTACTGGCCGATTTGCAAGCGCGTGATGCGCGTGACAGCGCGCGCAGCAGCGCGCCGCTCAAAGCAGCGGCGGACGCCCTCTTGCTCGACAACTCACAGTTAGATGTGGCGCAATCTTTGCAAGTGGTCTTAGGCCATTGGGAACGCAAGCTGAACAGCTAGCGTTTTAGGCGTTTAGGTCAAACCGTTTTAGATCACTTAGACCACGACATAAGGCACACGCGCTGCCACAGCGCACATCAGCTCATAGCCCAGCGTGTCGGCTGCGCGTGCGACTTCGTCTATCGACAAGGCGGCGGTTTCGCCCTCTGCGCCCGTAAAACAGCCCCACAGCGTGACCGGACTGCCAAAACCAGCGCCCGCAATATGGGTCAGATCGACCGCCAACATATCCATGCTGATGCGCCCCAAAGTGCGGCTGCGCTGACCATGCACCAAGACCGGCGTGCCCGTGGGCGCATGGCGCGGGTAACCATCGGCATAGCCGCAAGCGACGATGCCGATGCGCATAGGCTGCTCGGCGCAAAAGGTCGAGCCGTAACCGACCGTTTGCCCCGCCGCAATGTCGCGCACGCTAATCAGCTGGCTGCTCAAGCTCATGGCTGGGCGCAAACCCCAATCAGCACTCGCGTGTTGTGGATAGTCAGGCGCTGAGCCATAGAGCGCAATGCCCGCACGCACCCAGTCTTGCGCCACTTGGAGACCGCTCTGCTCGGCGTAGCGCAAAATCGCGGCGCTATTGGCCAGGGTTTTTTCGCCCGCCAAGTCTTGCGTAGCGGCAGCAAAAACCGCTAGCTGATGGTCGATGCCGTCACGCCCAAGGCGCGGGCCATCGGCATCGCTGAAGTGGGTCATCAGCGTAATTTCATCCACCTGCGGCAGCGCCGCCAGGCGCGCATAGGCACCGCGAAAGGCAGCTGGCTCAAAGCCCAAACGGTTCATGCCTGAGTTGAGTTTGAGAAACACGCGCTGCGGCGTATGCGTTTTGTGCGCCGCCAACATGTCAATTTGCTCTTGCGTGTGCACCACATGCCAGAGATTCAGGCGCGAACACAGCTCCAAATCACGCGCATCAAACACGCCCTCGATCAGCAAAATCGGCCCGCGCCAGCCCAGCTCGCGCAGCAGCGCGGCCTCGTCCAGATCGAGCACCGCAAAGCCATCCGCCGCACGCAGCGCTTCATACACATGGCGGATGCCGTGGCCATAAGCATTGGCCTTGACCGTCGCCCACAGGCGGCTGTTCGGCGCCTTGTTTTTGAGCACTTGCAAATTGTGCGACAGGTGCGCAGTGTGGATGGTGGCTTGTATCGGGCGAGGCATGGCGGCAGGGCTGCATAAGGGTCAGAATAAATACATTCTAAAGACAGCAACCCTCTAAAAAAGCGTCTGCCATGCCTTATTATTCGCTATGTTAAGAATAGCTGCTCAGGCAGATTTTTAGGGCAAAATGCGGCTTTTGCTTAAAAATTATACAATTTGCAGGCGCGCCCGCTTGAAAAAAGCAGCGCCCAACACCATGTAACAGCCTGTGCGCTTGCACACTCATTTCAAGGAAAGACATGTTTAAACGCGTTCTCTTATTTTTAGCCACCAACTTGGCCGTCTTGTTGGTGCTGGGCGTCGTCACGCAACTGCTGGGTGTGAACCCGAGCAGCAGCAGCGGCATGCTGGTCATGGCAGCCGTGGTCGGCTTCACTGGCTCCATCATTTCTTTGCTCATCAGCAAAAAAATGGCGAAGTGGAGCACGCCCGGCTTTCGCACGATTGAGCAGCCCAGCACGCCTGAAGAGGCCTGGATCGTCGAAACCGTGCGCAAGCTGGCCGACAAAGCCAATATCGGCATGCCCGAGGTCGGCATTTACGAAGGCGCGCCTAACGCTTTTGCCACCGGCGCATTCAAAAACTCGGCTCTCGTAGCAGTCTCCACCGGCTTGCTGCAAAGCATGAACCGCGAAGAGGTCGAAGCCGTTTTGGGTCACGAGATCGCCCACATCGCCAACGGCGACATGGTGACGCTGACCTTGATTCAGGGTGTGGTCAACACTTTTGTCATCTACCTCAGCCGCATCGCCAGCAGCTTGATCAGCGGCGGCCGCGACTCAGAGGGCAACGCTTCGGGTGGCAACTTTATGGTCACCATGGTCTTGCAATTGGTCTTAGGCTTTTTCGCCAGCGCCATCGTCGCTTGGTTTAGCCGCCAGCGCGAGTTTCGCGCCGATGCAGGCTCGGCCGATTTGATGGGCCAAAGCCGTTCGATGCAAAACGCCTTGGCGCGTTTGGGCGGCTTGGTGCCAGGCGAGCTGCCAGCCAATATGCAGGCCATGGGCATCACGGGCGGTTTGGGCAAGTTGTTCAGCACGCACCCGCCGATGGAAGAGCGCATTGCGCGCTTGCAAGCACGCGGCCAGTAAGGCGCTGCGCACATGACGCAAAAAAAGCAGCCCTAGGGCTGCTTTTTTGTGTCTCTCAAACCGATCAAAACACTTATTTTTAATAGCTGCTCAGGCAGGTTTGACGGCTTTAAATGCCAATTTTATTGCCGAAAATGGCTTACAAACCCAGCATCAACTGCAAGTTCTGCACCGCTGCGCCGCTGGCGCCTTTGCCCAGATTGTCGAGCCGCGCCAAGACCACGGCCTGGAACATTTCATCATTGCCAAAAACGCGGATCTCTAGCAAATTGCTGTCTTTGAGCGCGGTCGCGTCGAGCTTGTGCGCGGGTTCGGCATCTTCAATCTTGACCCAGCCTGAGCTGCCGTAATGCTGCTCATACACCTCGCGCAGCTGCGCCAGCGTGGGGCGGCCAGGCAGCGTATCCAAATGCAAGGGCAACTGCACCACCATGCCTTGGTCAAAATTGCCCACGCTAGGGATGAAAATCGGGCGGCTTTTCAGCCCCGAATAAGCCATGATTTCTGGAATGTGTTTGTGCGCCAAGTTCAGGGCGTAAAGTTCAAACGCGGGCGCACTGCCGGCTTCGTAAGCCTCTATCATTTGCCGCCCACCGCCCGAGTAGCCGCTGATGGAGGGCAAGCTGACCGGGTAATCGGCAGGCAAGACGCCCGCATCGACCAATGGGCGCAGCAGCGCAATCGCGCCCGTGGCGTAGCAGCCAGGGTTGGCCACGCGCTCGGCCTGCACGATGGCCTCTTTTTGCCCGGCGCACAGTTCAGGAAAACCGTAGACCCAGCCCGGCGCTTGCGTGCGGTGCGCGGTACTGGCGTCGATGATGCGCGGTTTTTTGCCCTCGATGCTGTCGATCAGCGCGACCGATTCGCGTGCCTGCTCGTCGTGCAGGCACAAAATCACCACTTCGGCCTGGGCCATCAGGGCTTTTTTGGCGGCCGCGTCTTTGCGCAACTCGGGGGCGATGCGCAGCAATTCGATTTCGGGCATTTGCGCCAAACGCTCACGAATTTGCAGGCCGGTGGTGCCGGCCTCGCCATCAATAAATACGGTGTGTTTGACTGTGCTCATGGGCGCTATCCTTGCGTTTGTAACGGGCTGCCAGCCATGCCCGCTTGCGGCATGGTACATTTACGGGCTAACCCTTCCTTTGATTTCTCGCATTGTACGCAGGCGAAGGAATAGGCTTATCCTTTTTTTCACTCTCAACGATTCACACTATGAAAATCCATGAGTACCAAGGCAAGGAAATCTTGCGACAGTTCGGTATACCAGTACCCCGCGGCATTCCCGCGTTCACGGTACAAGAGGCGGTAGAAGCCGCGCAAAAGCTCGGCGGCCCAGTTTGGGTAGTGAAAGCACAAATCCACGCAGGTGGCCGCGGTGCGGGTCACCCGCACGGCGTTGACCCAGCCGTCTCCAAAGCGGAAAAGCTCGGCGGCGTGAAAGTGGTCAAAACCCTGGACGATCTGAAAAAAGAATCAGAACGCATTTTGGGCATGCAATTGGTGACCGTGCAAACGGGTCCCGTCGGCCAAAAAGTGCGCCGCCTCTATATTGAAGAAGGCGCGGACATTCAAAAAGAATACTACCTGTCGATGACGACAGACCGCACGACGCAACGCGTTGCGGTCATCGCTTCTAGCGAAGGTGGTATGGACATTGAAGCGGTGGCCCATGACCACCCTGAAAAAATCATCAGCATCTTTGTTGACCCAGCGACTGGCTTGACCCAAGCACAAGGCGAAGAGTTGGCTAAAGGCGTGAACATGCCGGCTGACTCAAGCGCGCAATTCATCGACATCTGCCAAAAGCTCTACAAATGCTATATGGAAACCGACGCGTCTTTGGTCGAGATCAACCCGCTCAACCGCGACAGCAAAGGCCAAATCTTGGCGTGCGACGCGAAATTCAACTTTGATGCCAACGCCCTCTTCCGCCACCCAGAAATCGTTGCTCTGCGCGATTTGGACGAAGAAGATCCAGCCGAAGTCGAAGCTTCTAAGTTCGATCTGGCCTACATCAGCCTAGACGGCAACATAGGCTGCTTGGTCAACGGCGCTGGCTTGGCCATGGCGACGATGGACACCATCAAGCTGTTTGGCGCTGAGCCTGCCAACTTCTTGGACGTTGGCGGTGGCGCCACGCCTGAGAAAGTGACAGAAGCTTTCAAAATCATGCTGAAAAACCCGAAAGTGGAGGCCATTTTGGTCAACATCTTCGGCGGCATCATGAAATGCGACACCATCGCCACGGGCGTGATCACCGCTTGTAAAGCCGTGAACCTGAGCGTGCCATTGGTCGTGCGCATGAAAGGCACGAACGAAGAACTCGGCAAGAAAATGCTGGCTGAAAGCGGCCTGCCCATCATCAGCGCCGACACCATGGCTGAGGCTGCGCAAAAAGTGGTAGCTGCTGTAAAAAAGCCTGATAGCGCTGCTGCCACCGCCCCCTCGGCTGCAGCGCCTGTAGCGGCAACTGCCACTGCAGAAACCACGCAAAAACCTGCTTGCTGCCCCGTTGGCGGCAACGCAGCCGCTGGCGCAAGCACTTGTGCCAGCAAGAAAAAATGCAACTGCTTCGGCCTGCCTTGGCTGGTCTTAGCGGCTGCCATTATTTTGGCCGCAGTCCTGGCAGTCAAGGCTTTGTCACCCCAAGCCCCAGCTGAGATTGCAAGCCCAAGCGATGCGGTGCAAGACACCGCAGCCGCCGCACCTGCCGACGCTGCAAGCGCGGATCAAGGCGCACAAGAGGATGGTCGCGCTGAGTCTTTGGCTCAGTAAGCTCTAAGGAATCGAGAAATAATATGAGCATCTACATCAATAAAGACACTAAAGTCATTACCCAAGGTATCACGGGTAAAACGGGCCAATTCCACACGGAAAAATGCCAAGAATACGCAAACGGTAAAAACTGTTTCGTCGCGGGTGTAAACCCGAAAAAAGCCGGCGAATCGATTTTTAACATCCCAATCTTCTCGGGCGTGAAAGAAGCGGCGGCGCAAACTGGCGCGACTGTTTCTGTTATCTACGTCCCGCCAGCGGGCGCTGCGGCTGCCATCTGGGAAGCCGTGGAAGCCGATTTGGATTTGGCGATTTGCATCACTGAGGGCATTCCTGTCCGCGACATGCTGGAGCTGCGCAACAAAATGCGCGCGAAAGAAGCCGCTGGTGGCAAGAAAACCCTCTTACTCGGCCCTAACTGCCCCGGTTTGATCACGCCTGACGAGATCAAAATCGGCATCATGCCCGGCCACATTCACAAAAAAGGCCGTATCGGCGTAGTCAGCCGCTCAGGCACTTTGACTTACGAAGCCGTGGCTCAATTGACGGAGTTGGGCATCGGCCAGTCGTCTGCTGTCGGCATTGGTGGCGACCCCATCAACGGCTTGAAGCACATCGATGTGATGCGCGCTTTCAACGAAGACCCAGACACGGATGCGGTCATCATGATCGGCGAGATCGGCGGCCCAGACGAGGCGGAAGCCGCCCGCTGGTGCAAAGACAATATGAAAAAGCCTATCGTTGGCTTTATCGCGGGCGTGACTGCGCCCCCGGGCAAACGCATGGGCCACGCTGGTGCTTTGATCGCTGGTGGCGCCGATACGGCTGATGCCAAACTCGCCATCATGGAAGAGTGCGGCTTCACGATCACACGCAACCCATCAGAAATGGGTCGCCTGCTCAAAGGTTTGCTGAAGTAAGCTGCCCGCCAGCCCTGCAAACTTTAAAAACGCCAGCGCCTTTGGGCCGCTGGCGTTTTTCTTTGTGCGGCTCTTTTGTTTCCGCTATGCTATTAATAGCTGCCTAGGCAGGTTTGACGGACATTTTGTCACTTTTCTTTTAAAATTCATGGTCTCTGTGGCATTCGCCTCAGATTGCCGTTCGTATTTGTTGCAACTTGTCACGCCGCTGCACTGAAAAGCCCGCCTACACTGTGCAATTGCAAAGCGATACCGTATGATGCAAAACCACCCACCCCATTCGGCCAACCGCAGGAAACCAGCCCGTGACTAGTTCAACCCCTATCTGGCGCAGCAACTGGCTGCTGGCACTTCTGGTGACGGTCGGCGTTTTTCTGCTTTACAAAAGCACCAATGGCATTGAGGGTTTAGAGCGCCGTTTCTACGATGCCACCAGCACCCAAATCGAGCGCAAAGCGGCCAGCAACATAGCCGTTATCGCCATCGATGAGGCCAGCATTGCCAATATTGGCCGCTGGCCGTGGCCGCGTGATGTACACGCCCAGCTGATCGACAAACTGGCGGCGGCTAAGGCCAAAACCATAGGCTACACCGTGTTTTTCTCTGAGCCGCAAATCGACCAAGGCTTGGTCTATGTGCGCAAAATCAAAGACACCATTCCCGCCGACATCAGCGCGCTAGAAGAATTCGCGCCCGTGAACCAAGTACTGGACGAAGCCGAAGAAAAACTGAATATGGATGCGCTCCTCGCCAGCAGCATCGCGCGCGCAGGCAATGTGGTTTTGCCCGCAGCGTTTGAGTTGAAAGAACCCAAAGGCAATCCTGAGAGCCCGCTGCCCGACTTCGCCCTAGCCAACACCATAGACGACGCTGACCATTTGTCGCTGCCCGTGATCGACCCCATCTTGCCGCTGGATATTTTTGGCAGCAAAGCCGCAGCCGTGGCCCACCTGGTGCAAGTGCGCGATGTGGACGGCGTGGTGCGCGAAGACCCGCTGTTTGTGAACTATTACGGTCGCGCTATTCCTTCAATGGCGCTGAGTTTGGCGGCGCAGTCGCTCAACCTCAAAGCCCAAGACCTGAAGCTAGAAGAAGACCAAGCCACCATTGGCCGCTTGAAGATTCCGCTGGAAGAAGGCGCCATCATGCTGCCGCAGTTCTACAAATCCAGTGACGGCAAATATGCTTTCGAGACGGATTCTTTCTTTGATGTCTTGAACGACAAAGTCCCCGCTTCTAAATACGCCGGCAAGATCGTCATCGTTGGCTCCACCGCCAAGGGCGTGGGCACCCTGTTCAGCACGCCCGCAGCCAAAGACTTTGACGCCGCGCAACTGGCCGCCTATGTCACCTCGAGCATTTTGCAAGAACAAACCATCACGCGCCCAGCTTGGGGCAGCGCGGCCTCGCTCTTGGCCTTCTTAACAGTTGCTGCCTTCTTGATGTTCATCTTGCCGCGCCTGCCGGCTGGTCAAGCGGCCCTGGCCAGCGGCGTGCTGTTGATCGTGCTGCTAGCCAGCGAATTTGGCTTGATGGTGGGCAGCGCCAAATGGGTGCCTTTGGTCTTGCCCGCGGTGCTGCTGGTGGCAGGCTACTTATTGCTCACGACCAATCGCTTCTTGTTTACCGAAGCGGGCAAAGTCAAAGCCGATGCCGAAAGCGCCGAAACCAATCGCATGATGGGTTTGGCACTGCAAGGCCAAGGCCGCTTAGACGAAGCCTTAGACCGCTACCTGCGCGTGCCTGTGGGCGGCGAACACGGCAGCGCCGTGTTTGACAACCTCTATTCTTTGGCGCTCGACTTTGAGCGCAAGCGCCAATTCAACAAAGCCCAAGACGCTTACGAGTACATCGCCAAACACCAGCCCAAATTCAAAGATGTGGCCACCAAACTCAAACGCGCTAAAAACCTGTCAGAGACGGTTATTTTGGGCGGTGGCGGCAACCACGCAGGCGGCACCATGCTGCTTGATGGCGGTGATATAGAAAAGCCCATGCTGGGCCGCTACCAGATCGAAAAAGAGCTGGGCAAAGGCGCTATGGGCGTGGTTTATCTGGGCAAAGACCCAAAAATTGGCCGCGTCGTTGCCATCAAAACCATGGCCCTCAAAGACGAGTTTGAAGGCGAGGCGCTCGACGACGCGCGTGCGCGCTTCTTCCGCGAGGCCGAAACGGCTGGGCGCTTGCAGCACCAAAACATCGTCACGATTTTTGATGCGGGCGAAGAGCACGACTTGGCCTATATCGCCATGGAATACCTCAAAGGCAAAGATTTGGTCGACGACACCAAAGCAAATGCTTTGCTGCCTTTACCAACGGTGCTGTCTATCATTGGCCGCGTCGCCTTGGCGCTCGACTACGCCCATGCCCAAGGCGTGGTGCACCGCGACATCAAGCCCGCCAACATCATGTATGAGCCTGCCAGCGACTCAGTCAAAGTCACCGACTTTGGTATTGCCCGCGTGACCGACAGCAGCAAAACCAAAACCGGCTTGGTGCTGGGTACGCCCAGCTTTATGTCGCCCGAGCAAATTTCAGGCAAGCCAGTGGATGGCCGCTCGGACTTGTACTCTTTGGCCGTCATGTTCTTCCAAATGCTGACTGGTCGTCTACCCTTTGAAGGCGCGACCTTGACCGAGCTGATGTACAAAATTGCCAACGCCGACCCGAACAGCCTAGCGCTCTTCCGCCAAGATTTGCCAGCCAGCTACGAGCATTTCATGGCCAAAGCACTGGCTAAAAAAGCCAACGACCGCTACCAAACGGGCGCAGAATTCGCCAGTGCGCTGGCGCAATTGGGGCACAATGGAGACGATGAAGCGAACGCCCCTGACATTTCTCTGGTCTGATGCACACTCACCGCTATAAGAATTTTGCATGAAGTATGAATTTGCAGCCCTGACTGATGCAGGGAGAACCCGGCAGAACAATGAGGATTCAGTTGCCTTCACGCCCGCGACTGGCGTTGCCGTGCTGGCCGATGGCATGGGCGGCTATAGCGCGGGCGAGGTTGCGAGCGGTATGTGCACCGCCTTCCTCAACTCGGAGTTGAGCCGTTGGGTGCTGCAAGCGGGCAAAAAAACCAGCTTGAATGATGTCAAGCGCGCCATTTCCATCTGCGCGGGCAATGCCAACTTATCGGTGTTTAACGCCGCCAACGCTGATCCAAACTACCACGGCATGGGCACCACTTTGGTCGTTGGCGTGCTACAAAACGAGCATTTTGTCATTGGCCACATTGGTGACTCGCGCGCTTATTTGTTGCGCGGCGACACTTTGAAACTGATCACCAAAGACCACTCCATGCTGCAAGAGCAAATCGATGCGGGCTTGATCACGCCCGAGCAGGCACAATTTGCGGCGAATAAAAACCTGGTCACCCGGGCAGTGGGCGTGGACGCTTATGTCGAGACTGAAATACACGAACACGCCGTACAGGCAGGCGATATCTTTTTGTTCTGCTCAGACGGCCTGAACGACATGATCAGCGACTCAGAGATTGCCGAAGTGTTGAAAAACCGCAACATTAGCTTACAAGCCCGCGCAAGTGCGCTGATTGATGCGGCCAATGCGGCGGGCGGCAGGGATAATATCTCAGTCCTACTGGTGCACGCTCAAGCCGAAACTGGCAAGCAGCGCCTCGCAGCGCATTTGAGTAAAATCTTTTCAACGAATAAAAATACCCAGTAACAACGAGGCGCTCACGGAGCGAGGTGATTATGGCAAAGCTAATAGTATCCATTGACGGTGTCGTCATTCGCGAAATCGAACTGACCAAAGAGCGCACCAGCATTGGCCGCCGCCCTTATAACGATGTCGTCATCGACAACCTCGCTGTCAGCGGCGAGCATGCCGTCTTGCAAGTTTCGGGCACTGACTATTTTGTCGAAGACCTGAACAGCACCAACGGCTCTTACCTCAACGGCAAAGCGCTCAAGCGCGAGCGCCTGAATACCGGCGATATTGTTGAGATCGGTAAGTACAAAATTAAATTTGTGGGCGATGACCCGCAAACGCCTAAACACGAAGCCACCATGATCATGCGCCCTGGCGCTATGCCAACCGCGGCGCCCGTGGCTGCGCCTGTGGCCAGTGCCTCTATCCGCGTCATCTCTGGCGCGGCAGCAGGGCGCGAAGTGGCGCTGACCAAAGTGGTTACCACCATCGGCAAACCTGGCTTGGCCGTAGCGGCCATTACCAAACGCATGAGCGGCTATGTCGTAGCCCATGTGGATGGCGAAGGCTTAACCTTGCTCAACGGCAACGCCATCGGCAGCGATCCGGTGCAACTCAAGTCTGGTGACAAACTGGAATTGGCCGGCACCGAGATGCAATTCGTCACAGAATAAGCCTGCCCGCTAACAGCTCCTGAGCAAATCAGCCCAGCTTCGTGAACCCCGTGCACGCTTTTGCCACCAAACTCGGGCGGCACTGGCAACGCATACTGGTCACGCTGCTGCCGCTGGTTTTTGTCCTACTGCACGCCACGGGCGCGCTCTCTCCACTTTTTATTCAGCGCGTAGACGAGTTTGTCTACGATGTGCGCTTGCGCCTGACCATGCCGCGCACGCTGGCCGAAAAAGTGGTCATTGTCGACATTGATGAAAAAAGCTTAGCGGCCGTGGGCCAGTGGCCTTGGCCGCGCGACAAGATAGCGGCCTTGGTTGATTCCATGTTTCAACAACACGGCGCGACCATAGTCGGCGTCGATATGGTTTTTGCCGAGCCTGACACCAGCTCGGGATTGCTGGCGCTTGAGCGCTTGGCACAAGGCCCCTTAGGACAGCAAGCCGAGTTTGTGCAACAGGTTGCCGAGCTGCGCCCGAGCCTTGATCACGATGCGCAGTTTGCCCGCACTTTGGCGCGCCACCCCGTGGCCCTGGGCTATTACTTCAGCAGCGACCGCAATGGCCAGCAGCATGGGCAATTGCCCGCACCCGTCATGCGCAAAGACGATTTGCAAGGCCGCCGCTTGCGCGCCACCAGCTGGAATGGCTACGGCGCCAATTTGCCCATCTTCGCCCAAGCTGCGCCTGCTGCGGGCTTTTTCAACTCGGTCACTTCATCCGACGGCGTGGTCCGCGCCGTGCCCTTGCTGGCCGAATTTGAACAGCAGTATTACGCCTCATTCCCGCTGGCCATGCTCAGGCTGCTGACGGGCGAGCCACGCGTGGCGCCCGTTTTTCCGAGTGAACGCTTTTTGGGTAAAAACTACAGCAAGCTCGAAAGCTTGCAGCTGCAATACGGGCAGAACAAAAACCTGCGCCTGCCCGTCGATGAAAACATCGCCATCTTCGTGCCCTATCGCGGCCCCGGCGGCCCATTGGGTGGTTCTTTTCACTATTACTCTGCGGTCGATGTGCTGCAGGGCCAGCTCGCGCCCAATGCGCTGCGCGACAAGCTGGTTTTATTGGGCACCACAGCGCCGGGGTTGCTCGATTTGCGTGTCGCCCCAGTGGGCGCGGCTTACCCCGGGGTTGAGGTCCATGCCAATGTGCTCTCGGGCTTTTTAGAAGGCACGATTCCTGTGCGCCCCGATTACGCCATGGGCTATGAAGTGCTGCATTTGCTCATCGTTGGTCTGCTTTTGGGTCTGGCCTTGCCTTTGCTCTCAGCGCCGCGCGCCTTGCTGCTGAGTGCGGGGGTCTTGCTCGTCTCGGTCGCGCTCAACACCTGGGCCTATTTGAGCTGGTATTTGGTCTTGCCGTTGGCTTCTATCGTGTTGCTGATCGTGACTGCGTTGGCTTTCAATATGAGCTACGGCTACTTTTTTGAGTCGCGCTCCAAGCGCGCCTTGGCCCGTTTGTTTGGCAACTATGTGCCACCCGAGTTGGTGGATGAGATGGTGAAAGACCCCTCGCGCTATTCGATGGCGGCGCAAAACAAAGACCTGACGGTGATGTTCTGCGACATGCGCGGTTTTAGTCTGATGGCCGAGCGCATGGACCCGCTGGCGCTGCAAGCGCTGCTCACCCAGGTCTTAGGCAAACTGACCGACGTCATCCGCGCCAACCACGGCACCATCGACAAATACATGGGCGACTGCATCATGGCTTTTTGGGGCGCACCGGTGGATGCGCCTGAGCACGCCAAGCAAGCCCTGCGCGCCGCGCATGAAATGCTCGACGCGCTGGCAGCCATTAACCAAGCTCAAGGGCACAAAAACGCCGCGCCCATAGGCGTGGGCATCGCCATCAACAGCGGTGTGATGTGCGTGGGCGATATGGGCTCGCCCAGCCGCCAAGCCTACACCGTCATCGGCGATGAGGTGAATTTGTGCGCCCGCCTAGAGTCGCTCAGCCGTGTTTTTGCAGTGCCCATCATCGTGGGTGAAAGCACCCGCACCCGCAACGCTGACTATGCTTGGCAAGAGCTGGACTGGGTGCAAGTGAAGAACCGAAAAGCGCCGAGCCGAATCTTCACCCCGCTGGGGCGGCGCAGCGCGCAAAGCGCCGACAAACTGCGCGAATTGAAAATATGGGATGCCGCCCTGCGCGAATACCGCGCTGGCAATTGGGACGAGTGCGAGATGTATTTGCTCAACGCCATGCGCCTGAACCCCGACTCGCACCTCTACCGTCTCTACTCGGCGCGCATCAACGCCATGCGCCTGGCGCCGCCCCAAAACTGGACGGGCGTAACAGTTTTAGACAGCCCTATTTGAGCGCAACGCAGCAGCGTTAAAGCGTATTCAAGGCTCGCTCAAAACACCGCTTTTTACTACTGGTTTAATAGCTGCCCAGGCAGGATTAACGGCATAAAAAGCCAATTTCGACCTCAAAAACATCCATCCAAGAAGTTTTTCAGCAAAGCGTGGCCATGCTCGGTCAAGATGCTTTCAGGATGGAACTGCACACCCTCTATCGGCAAGCTGGTGTGTTTAATGCCCATGACCTCGCCGTCATCGGTGCGCGCGGTCACCCGCAAGCACGCGGGCATGCTGGCTGGCTCTATCGCCAATGAATGGTAACGGTTTACGGTGAATTGGCGCGGCAAGCCCCGAAAGACACCCTCTTGCGTGGTCGTGATCACGCTGGTTTTGCCGTGCATCAAGGCTTGGGCGCGCACGATCTTGCCGCCAAAAGCCTCGCCTATGGCTTGGTGCCCCAAGCAGACACCCAAGATTGGCAACTTGCCCGCAAAGTACTGAATAGCTGCGACCGAAATGCCCGCTTCCGTGGGCGAGCAAGGGCCGGGCGAAATCACCAGGCGGTCGGGCTTGTGCGCCTCGATCTCGGCGAGGGTGATTTCATCATTCCGAAAGGTCAAAACCTCAGCGCCCAATTCGCAAAAATATTGGACGATGTTGTAGGTAAAGCTGTCGTAATTGTCGACCATGAGCAGTTTCATGAATTGCATTGTAAGCGCTGCATAATCAGCCTAAACGGAAAAAGCGGTCGCCCTTTTATGCTCTTGCGCATACAGCATCAAACCCACTATGACTATGCGCCCGGCGTGCAGTCCTCGGCGCACGAGTTGTGCCTGCATTTGCGCGACACCGCCGCGCAGCACATCATCGAACAAAACCTGCAGATTGAACCCGCGCCGCAGCAGCGCTACGACACCATCGATGCTTTTGGCAATCTGCGCACGCACATTGCGGTCGAGCATAGTCACCAGCAATTCATCGCCACGGCCAGCAGTACCGTGCGCACCTTGCCCGACACGGGCAGCCTGCCGCCCAGCGTGGCTTGGCAACAAGCCGCTGAACGCGCGGCGGCCAACCCCAAATTAGGGCCCTTTTTGGCCCCTTCGGCACAAACCGTTTGTGATCCTATTTTGCGCGACTACGCCCGCCCTTGCTTTGCCGCGCACAGCCATTTGCTCGATGCCTGCGTCGCGCTGACGCAGCAAATTCACCGCGACTGTGTCTACGCGCCCTATGTCACCACCATTTTCACGCCGGTGCTAGAGTTTTTTCAAACGCGGCGCGGCGTCTGCCAAGACTTCAGCCACTTGATGCTCTCGGTGCTGCGCAGCATGGGCTTGCCGTGCCGCTATGTGAGTGGTTACTTGCTAAATAGCACTGCGACTGCAGAGGGCACACTGATAGGCGCCGATGCCTCACACGCTTGGATTTCGGTATTTGTGCCCACCAGCGCGGCTGCGCGCAAAGGCTATTGGTATGACTTTTGCCCGACCAATGCACGCTGGGGTTGGAACAGTCCGGGCATGGATTTCGTCACCTTGGCCTTTGGCCGCGACTACCACGATGTGCCGCCCATCCGCGGCGTCCTCACCGGCAACAGCCAACAGAAGATGCAAGTTGCTGTTCGCGTTGAAGCGCTGGCCTAAGTATGAGATAATCTCAGGCTTTTCTGCGCTTTGCAGAGAAATCTCTATTTTTGTCTTAAAAATCTGCCCGCCCGTATCAAAACTGCTTTGCAGCACGGCTTGTAGGCTAGAAAAGGATTTGTATCATGGCTATGAAACGCACTTACCAACCATCTAAAACTCGTCGCGCCCGCACGCACGGCTTTTTAGTACGCATGAAAACCCGCGGCGGTCGCGCTGTGATCAACGCACGCCGCGCCAAAGGCCGCAAACGCCTGGCGGTTTAATTCCCCAGCTTGCTGGCTCGCTCTGAGTGGTGGGACGCATCGCACCGATTCCACGGTTTGAAGAGTTTCAAACCGTGATGAAAAACGGCATTTTGGCATCCAGCACGCACTTTGCACTGCACGCGCTGTCGCACCAAGCCCCTGTCTTGCGCAAAAAAGCCAGCGCGGGCGGTTTGCGCTTGGGCGCCTTACTGCCTAAACGCTTTGCCAAGCGCGCCGTGACGCGCAACCTCATGCGCCGCCAGATTTACGCCGTTGGGGCGGCGTATTCACCGCAGCTTCACAGGATTGCCCAACAAGCCCAAGAGCCACAATGCCTAGACTTGGTGTTGCGCTTGCGCAAAACTTTTGCCGTGGCCGAGTTCTCATCGGCCAGCTCGCAGCAACTCAAAAGTGCTGCGCGTGGCGAGCTCCAAGCTTTGTTTAGCTTGGGTTGCAGCCGTTTGCAAAGCAGCGCTCGCGCAATGACCGAACATCCCGCCAGCAGCCCATGAGAGCACCAGCCAGCACGCCCAGCACACAGCCACGCCGCACCAGCCGCGTAGCGGCGGTGTTGATGGTATTGGTGCGTGGCTATCAACTCTTGATTAGCCCCGCTTTAGGCAGCGCTTGCCGTTTTGCGCCCTCTTGTTCGCACTACAGCATGCAGGCTTTGGCGCAGCATGGCGCAGTCAAGGGCAGCTATTTGACACTGCTCCGCCTAGGGCGTTGCCACCCTTGGTGCGAGGGCGGCCACGACCCAGTGCCCGAGCAAGTGAAAGCGCCAGCATTCTTTACCGATTTGATTACTAGAAAATCCTCATCATCATGAACGATATTCGTCGCTCCATACTGTGGGTTGTTTTTGTTTTTTCCCTCATCATGATTTGGGACAAATGGCAGCTCCACAATGGCAAGCCCGCCACTTTCTTCCCTGATCCGCAGCGCGACGCCGCAGCCCTGAGCGCGCAAGCGCCTAGCCCCACGGGCGCTGCATCAACCCCGGCGCAATCAGGCGTACCCGCCGCCAGCGGCTTGGCCGCAGCAGTGCCGGCTGCCAACGCCAGTCTGCCTGAAGCCGCAGCACCGGCACTCGCTGCGGGCAGCATCAGCAGCTTAGAAAACGAAAACCTCAAGCTCGACTTCAGCAGCATAGGCGGCAATGTGGTGCGCGCTGAGCTGAAAAAATATGCTGCGATCGGCGAGCCCGCACACAGCAGCAAGAAATTTGTTTTGCTCGACGAAAGCAGCGAGCGCGTCTACCGCGCTGAGAGCGGCTTGGCGGGCAGCAACTACCCGAATCACTTAAGCCCTATGAGCGCGAGTGTCAGCGCCAGCGCCCAAGGGCAGCAAGTGCGTTTTGAGTCGGCTGCACAGAACGGCATTCAACTGATCAAAACCTACACCCTACCCGCCACTGGCTACGCCCTGCAGGTGCGCCACGAGGTCATCAATACCAGCGGTGCGCCGCTCACCCCCGAGTTGTATTTGCAGCTAACACGCGACGGCAACAAACCCCCAGGTGACTCCCGCATTTACAGCACTTTCACCGGCCCCGCGTTTTATACGGCCGAGAAAAAGTACCAGAAGGTCGATTTCTCTAGCATCGAAGACAAAGAGGCCAAGTATGAGAAAACCAGCAGCCAAGGCTATGTCAGCATGGTGCAGCATTACTTTGCTTCGGCTTGGTTGCTAGACGACGCGCACAAAGGCCAAAAAATTGCACGCGAGAACTACGTCAGCAAAGTCAGCACCAATTTGTATGCCGCAGGCATGAAGACGGCGTTGCCATTGCTGCAAGCAGGTCAACAAGAGCACATCGACAACACGCTCTACATCGGCCCACAAGACGAAGCCGCGCTGGAGGGTCTCTACCCCGGCCTCGAAGCGGTCAAAGACTACGGCATCTTCACCATCTTGTCTAAGCCCTTATTCAAACTGATGCACTTTTTGCACGGCTTCTTGGGCAACTGGGGCTGGACCATTGTGGCCTTGGTGGTCTTGCTGAAGATTGCGCTTTACTGGCTCAACGCCAAAGCCTATAGCAGTATGGCAAAAATGAAAGCAGTGACGCCGCGCATTACTGAAATGCGCGAGCGCCTGAAAGACAAACCGCAAGAGATGCAAATGGAGATGATGCGCATCTACAAGGAAGAAAAGGTCAACCCCATCGGCGGTTGCTTGCCGATGCTGGTGCAAATCCCGATCTTCATCGCACTCTACTGGGTGCTCTTGTCTTCGGTCGAATTCCGCGGCGCGCCGTGGATGGGCTGGATCACCGATCTGTCTGCCGCTGACCCCTACTTCATCTTGCCGCTGCTGATGACAGCGACCAGCTTGCTACAAGTCTGGCTCAACCCGACACCACCAGATCCCATGCAAGCCAAATTGATGTGGATGATGCCGTTGCTTTTCAGCGTGATGTTCTTCTTCTTCCCATCTGGCCTGGTGCTTTACTGGTTAACGAACAACATCCTGTCCATTGCCCAGCAATGGATCATCAACCGCCGCTTGGGTGTGAATTAAACAAGCCACCAAACGCTATATTTATTATAGCTACTCAGGCAGGTTTGACGACTATTTTTGGCATTATTGCCATAAATTTAGTCTCAAAACAATCTCTGTAGCCGCTGTTTAACCCCCAACACGAGCCCCGGCGCCACGCGCCTGCGGCTCGTTTTTCTTTATAGTTCAGCTTATGTTAGACAGCCAACAAGCCATCGCCGCCATCGCCACTGCCCCAGGGCGCGGTGCTGTGGGCATCGTGCGCATTTCCGGCCCCGATTTGCGCGCCTTTGTGCCGCTGCTGCTCGGGCGCACGCTGGCCGCGCGGCAGGCGACTTATCTATCCTTTCCGGATGCCCATGGCCAGCCCATAGACCAAGGCTTAGCGATTTGGTTCCCCGCGCCGCACTCCTATACCGGCGAAGATGTGCTGGAGCTGCAAGCGCATGGCGGGCCCGTGGGTTTGCAAATGTTGCTGGCGCGTTGCTTTGCCGTCGGCGCGGCGCTACAGCCGCCGCTACGCAGTGCCGAGCCGGGCGAGTTCACCCAGCGCGCTTTCCTAAACGACAAGATTGATTTGGCGCAGGCCGAGGCGATTGCTGACCTCATCAACGCCTCGACCGAAAGCGCCGCCCGCAGCGCCGCACGCTCGCTCACGGGCGAATTTTCACAAGCGGTGCAAGCGCTCTTGCAACAGCTGATACACCTGCGCATGGTGGTCGAGGCCAACCTCGACTTTCCTGAGGAAGAAGATGTCGGCGACCTGCGCAGCTGGGGCGTAGACAGCCAGCTGCTGGCGGTGACGCAAGGCGTGCAAGCGATTTTTCGCACCGCGCGCCAAGGCCAACTGCTGCGCGACGGCTTGCGCGTGGTGATTGCGGGCCAACCCAATGCGGGCAAAAGCTCGCTCTTGAATGCACTCGCGGGCGCTGAGCTGGCCATCGTCACGCCCATCGCCGGCACAACCCGCGACAAAATCGAGCAAAACATACAAATCGAAGGCGTGCCACTGCACATCATCGACACCGCGGGCTTGCGCGACAGCAGTGATGAGGTTGAGCAAATTGGCATCGCCCGCGCATGGGAGGCGATTGCCGGCGCCGATGTCCTGCTGTTTGTGCATGATTTGACGCGCGCGCAAAGCAGCCACGCTGAATATGCCGATTACAAAGCGAATGAAGCGCAATTAGCCGCGCAACTGGCGGCGCATCTGCCCGCGAAGACGCCGATTTTGCATATTTGGAATAAGCGCGATGCGGTGGCTGCCGCGCAATTGCAAGCGGCGCTGGCGCAAGCGCAGCAGCCGCCGGGCGCATGTTTGGCACTGTCGGCCAAGCAAACCGAGGGCTTGCAAGAGCTGCGTAGCGCGCTCTTAGGCATCGCGGGCTGGCAAAGCCTGCCCGAGGGCGTGTTCGCCGCACGCGAGCGCCATTTGCAGGCCCTGCAAGAGGTTCTGCAGCACCTAGAGCTGGCGCAAACACAAATCGACACACCGCCCGTAGCGCTCGACCTTTTGGCCGAAGAGCTGCGTTTGGCGCAGCACGCACTCTCGACCATCACGGGCGAGTTCACTGCCGACGATTTGCTCGGCACTATTTTTAGCCAATTCTGTATCGGCAAATAAAAACCGCCGCGAACAAACCGCCACAAAAAAATGCGGCGGTGTTTGAAGCTGGCGAAGGTTTAAGCCGAGGCTTCGAGCAAAAAGCCAGCGCTGGGCCCTTGACCCAAAGCCGCCTGCAATTGCGGCATGGCGACTTGCAATTGCGGCGCCAGGGTGAACGGCGGGTTCACAATGAACACGCCGCTTTCGCGCAGCCCCGGCGCCTCATTCACCGCGCGGGCAATGTAGCGCCCTGTCGCCGTGCGTTCGGTTTTGATTTGCGGCCCTTGGTTCTCTTCGCTGCCGACATTGAGCGTGGCGTGTAGCCAAGTGCGCCCTGCCGTAGCGGCGATTTTTTTCAAGCGCTTGGGCAGCTCATGCGCCTCAGCGCGCCCCACAATGGGGTACCAAATGGCATAGCAGCCTGTGGCAAAACGCTTGAGCGCATCTTCTAGGCTACGGGCCACTTCGGCATAGTCGGTTTTCATCTCATAGCTCGGGTCTATGTGCACCAGGGCGCGCCGCGCTGGTGGCGGCAACAGGCTTTTGAGTGCCATAAAACCATCGCTATCGCTGACACTCACCGGGTAATTATTCGGCAGCAAGTCCACATTGGCTTGCAACAAGCGCGCATCACGCGGGTTAAGTTCATACAAATGCAGGCGGTCTTGCACATCCGCTTCTGTTGCGGGGCGGCCCATGCGCAAGAGCTTGTGCATGATGAAAGGCGAACCAGGGTAAGTTTTGCCCCGCGCATCAAAGCCTTGGATCAGGTCTAAATAAGCCGTGATGGCAGGCGCTAGACTAGCGGCGGGCTGACCCGCGGCCCAGGTTTGCAAGCGCCAAATGCCGTCTTGCGCTTCGCCGCTGGTTTGTGCTTGCTTGCTGCTCAGCTCATAAACACCCAAGCCCGCATGCGTGTCGATGCAAGCCAGGGCTTTGTCTTTTTCGGTCAAATATTTCAGCAGCGCAATCAGGGTGATGTGCTTGAGCACATCGGCGTGGTTGCCCGCATGGTAGGCGTGTCGGTAAGAAAACATAGTGCCCAATGGTAAGCGCTTTCGC
>CAZUUN010000013.1:0-8486 GCA_964622735.1 uncultured Burkholderiaceae bacterium
GCACGCCGCAGATCGAGGTCAGCTTTGACATCGATGCCAATGGCATTTTGCATGTCGGCGCCAAAGACAAAGGCACGGGCAAAGAAAACAAAATCACCATCAAGGCCAACAGCGGCTTGTCGGAAGCCGAGATTCAACAAATGGTGAAAGATGCCGAGTTGAACGCTGCCGACGACAAGAAAAAATTGGAATTGGTGCAAGCGCGCAACCAAGGCGAAGCACTGGTGCACTCCACCCGCAAGTCTTTGGCGGAGTATGGCGACAAGCTCGAAGCCGACGAGAAAGAAAAAATCGAAGCGGCGATCAAAGAGCTGGACGAGGTCTTGAAAAGCGATGACCAAGCGGTGATTCAGGCCAAAACCGAAAGCCTGATGACAGCTTCGCAAAAACTGGGCGAGAAAATGTATGCCGACATGCAAGCCCAAGGAGGCGCCGCTGCTGCCGAACAGCCCGCTGGCAGCCAAGATGAGGACATCATCGACGCTGAAGTGAAAGAGAAGAAAGACTAAGCCACTGCTCGCAAGAGGGCTGAGTGGGTCGTAAAGCCGCGCAAGAGCAGATACGCTTGCGCGGTTTTACGCTTTTAAGCCAAGGCTGTTGGGGGCGCTTGAGAAGCCCCGTCTGATTGATAAATACCCAAAGCGTGGCTCTTGCAGCCAGCTTGTTTTTTTAAAGCCGACCTATGTCTAAGCGCGACTATTACGAAGTATTGGGCGTTAGCAAAACCGCTAACGAAGACGAGATTAAAAAAGCTTATCGCAAACTGGCGATGAAGTTTCACCCTGACCGTAACCAAGGCGATAAAGCCAAAGAGGCGGAAGAAAAATTCAAAGAGGTCAAAGAAGCCTATGAAATGCTCAGCAATGCTGACAAGCGCGGCGCCTACGACCGCTTTGGTCATGAGGGCGTAGACCCCAATCGCGGCGCAGGCGGCATGGGCGGTGGCGGCTTTGCCGAAGCCTTTGGCGATATTTTTGGCGACATTTTTGGTCAAGGTCGTGGTGGCGGTCAACGCGGTGGCGGTGGTGGGCGTCAGGTTTATCGTGGCAATGATTTGAGCTACGCCATGGAGATCTCGCTGGAAGAGGCGGCCGCGGGCAAAGACACGCAAATACGCATTCCGACTTGGGACGAGTGCGGCACCTGCCATGGCTCGGGCGCCAAACCGGGGACCAAGCCCATCACCTGCACCACCTGCGACGGCGCGGGTGCGGTGCATGTGCGCCAGGGCTTTTTCCAAATGCAGCAAACCTGCCCACAGTGCCGTGGCACGGGCAAAATCATTCCCGATCCGTGCACGACCTGCCACGGCCAAGGCAAGATCAAAAATCAAAAAACACTAGAAGTGAAAATTCCAGCCGGCATAGACGACGGCATGCGCATCCGCTCAACGGGCAATGGTGAGCCAGGCAGCAATGGCGGGCCAGCGGGTGATTTGTATATCGACATTCGTATTAAAAAGCACGAAATCTTTGAGCGCGATGGCGACGATCTGCACTGCGAGGTGCCGATCAATTTGGTGCTGGCAGCTTTGGGCGGAGAGATTGATGTGCCCACGCTGGGCGGTAAGGCACAAATCGACCTGCCTGAGGGTACGCAAAACGGCAAACAGTTCAGGCTGCGCGGCAAGGGCATCAAAGGCGTGCGCTCTTCGATTGCAGGCGATTTGTATTGCCACATCAAGGTCGAAACGCCGGTGAAACTGAGCGAACACCAGCGCAAGCTCTTGAAAGAATTAGACGAGTCTTTGAAAAAAGGTGGCGCTAAACATGTGCCCAGTGGCAGCACTTGGGCGGATAAATTGAAGCGCTTCTTCACTTAAAACTTGGCATAAAAAAAGGGACATGCCGTGGCATTCTTGCCTAGGCTTGTTACCATGGAGTCCTCTGGCTGTTTTTTGAGGCTTTCTAGTGCATATAGGCATTATTTCTTGCTCGTCTGAGGGTGCTGTGGCGTGTTTGCGCACGCTGTGCACTGAGGGTGCGCATTCGGCTGGTGCTTCGAACTCGCATCCCGAGGTTTCTATGCACCTCGCGCCGCTAGGCAGCTATATGACCTTCCTCGATCAGGGCGACCACCAAGCGGTGGGTGACTTGATCCTCGACTCGGCGCACAAGCTCGCGAGCATAGGCGCGGAATTATTGATTTGCCCTGATAGCGCGGTCTATATGGCGCGTGATTATGTGTTGCAGCACTCGCCCCTGCCGTGGTTGAGCGTGGCCGAAGTGGTGGCCGAGCGCGCCGTGATGGACGGCTACAAAAAAGTGGGCCTGCTGGGTTCACATTGGCTGACCCAGAGCAAAGTCTACCAAACCAGCCTCGATGCCTACGGCATTGCCTGCATGCATATCAGCGCGGCAGCGGCGCAGACGGTGGATGATATTTTGGTGAACGAGCTGTTCTCTGGCATTCAAAAAATCCAAAGCTTGCGCTTCTTTCAGCAAACCGTAGACGAGTTGAAGGCGCAAGGCTGCGACGCAGTGATTTTGGGCGCTAGCGAGATGTCCTTGATGCTGGGTAGCCACAATCTGTCGCTGCCCACCTTGAACCCTGCATATTTGCTGGCACAAGAGGCGCTGCGCTGCATGGGCAACAGCATTATTTCTGATTGATTTTAGCGTTTTAAGGCGTCAAAGCTGCCTGAGCAGCTCTTTTATTAATAGCATAGCGCTTGCTGGGCAGCTAGATCGGCGTCCATTGCGGCAGAGTCACCCGAAAGCAACTGCCGCCGCCAGGCCGGGCTAAGCAGACCACGCTGCCACCGTGGTGGGCTGCAATGCTGCGCACCAAAGCCAGCCCTAGACCCGCACCGCGCTCGTGCTCAGCGGCGCTGGGTAGGCGGAAAAAAGCCTCGAATATTTTTTCGCGATAAGCCTCAGGTACACCGGGGCCACGGTCGAGCACTTCAATATAAAAATCATTGCTTTTGGGCGCGCGTTTGATTTGCATCTCCATGGCATGCTCGCTCTCGGCTTCTAGCGCAACAGGCATGCTCGGTCCAAAATCATCCGCAGCTAGGGTCTCTGGCGTTTGTCCGCCGTAACGCTTGGCGTTTTGTAGCAAATTGCGCATCAGGCGTTGCAAAAGTTTTTCTTGGCCCCAAACTTCGGCCTGCTGCATGCTGGTGCGCAAGCTCACGCCATAACGGGCGCATTCTTGGGCGGCCAAGCCGATCAAATCCACATGGGTTTTGTGCTGTTCGGGGCTTTGCTCCATGCGCGCATCAAGGCGGCTGTGCAACAGAATCTCTTCGACCAAATCGTCGAGTTCGCGCACATTGCGCTCGATCTCGATGCGATTTTTCAGAGTAATGGGTTTGCTGCCCAGCAACTCTATCGCCATGCGTAGGCGCGCCAAAGGGGTGCGCAATTCGTGCGAGGTATTCGCCAGCATGTTTTGATGGCTTTTGAGGAGCGCTTCGATGCGCGTGGCCGCCTCGTTGAAATAGACCCCGAGGTGTGCCACCTCGTCATCACCGGCGATGTCGGCACGCACGTCAAACTCGCCTTGGCCCCAGCGCTCGACCGTGCTTTGTAATTTTTCTAAGCGTTTGGTCATGCGCCGCGTGACGGGATAGGCGCCTAGCCCGATGGCCAACGCCAAAACGCTGAGCAACAGAAAAATACCCAAAGGCCCGCGTGGCAACAAGATGCGGCTTTTAGTTGCGGCGTCTTCCGTGCGTTCGCCAAAGCGCAAAGGCATGGTTTCAACTGGCGGCTTTTCTTTTCCGCGCTTTTTCACTTTGTTGTTCTTATTGGTTTTTTTGGCTGGGGCTGGGGCAAGCGCCCTCGCAGAGGCGGGTTCGGGCACCATGCCAGGCGGCAGCAGCTCGATCTGCAGCTTTTGCCCATCGGCGGTTTCTACTGGCACCACCAACTCGCGCCCAGGCTTGCGCGCTTGTATTTGTGCATAGCCTATGACTTGACCTTGGGCATTGCGAATTTGCATATGCCGCGGCTGGCGCATGCCGTCTTGCAGGCTGCTCATCAGCAAGCTGACCAAAATGGTGGTTAAGACAACCGCCGCCACCACCGCCAGCCAAATGCGCCACTGCAAGCGGCTGGTCAAGGCAGGCTTGTTCATCAAGGCTGCTCTTTGGCGAAGACATAACCCACGCCGCGCACGGTCAAAATGCGCTGTGGGTTTTTCACATCCGCTTCAATCGCTTGCCGTATGCGGCCAATATGGACATCGATCGAGCGGTCAAAAGCTTCCAGCTCGCGCCCGCGCACCGCTTCCATGATCTGTTCGCGTGTCAGCACGCGACCTGCTCTTTGCGCCAGAGCGCTGAGTAAATCAAATTGATAAGCAGTCAGCTCACAAGCGCTGTCGTTGATGCGCACGCTGCGCGTATTGGGGTCTATGCTGAGCGCGCCAAAACGCGTAATGGCAGCAGTGACATCGCTGGCGCCGCTGTGCGCCGCACTGAACTGGGCGCGGCGCAGCAAAGCCCTTAAACGGGCGAGCAATTCGCGGGGCTCAAAAGGCTTGGCCATATAGTCGTCAGCGCCCAACTCTAAACCGATGATGCGGTCAAGTGGGTCGCCTTTAGCAGTCAGCATGACCATGGGCAGCGTCGGCAAGGCTGCGCGCAAACGCTGACAGGCCTGCAAGCCGGTGTGCTGCCCCGGCATCATGACATCAAGGATCAAAGCATCGGGTGGCGTTTGACCTTGCCCCAGCAAAGCGGCGAGGACCGCATCGCCTGAGGCAAAAGCCGCGAACTCGTAACCGGACTCGCGCAAATACTCGCCCACCATATCGGTTAGGCGAGTGTCGTCATCCGCCATCCAAATGCTTTGCATCACCACACTGGTCTTTCAAAAAATATGGGTCTTAATCTTTGTGCTCATTTCTGTCATCGTCGTCACGATCGTGTTTGTGTTTTTTGCCATCAGCGCGGTGCTTTTTTTCGTATTTATTGGCGCGTGCTTGCATTTTTTCGGTCATTTTTTGGCGCTGTTCTGGCGTCAAGATTTGTGTCATCGCAAGTTGGTGCTCTAGGCGCTGTTTGCTGGCTTGGTCGTGCAAACGCAGCTCTTGCTGACGCAAATTTTCTAATTTAACGCGGTCAGGTGTAGGCGCTTGCATCGCGGCTATTTGTTCTTGGTGCAGTTTTTTGCGCTGCTCCATCATGCTTTGCATCGCTTGACGCTGTTTTTGGCGCAGCGTTTTCATCTGCTCTTGTTGCGCAGGCGTGAGCGCCAGCGATTTCGACATTTTGTTCCAATGCTGCTCGGCGCGCGCGCCGTCTTTGTCATCGTGGCCCCAAGGTGCAGCTTGGGCCAAACCTACGGCCAAGACGCTACTGAGCAAGATGCCGGCAACAGTTTTAGGCAAAGAAAAATGGGGCATATAAAACTCCTGAATGATGTTTGACTCGAATGCAAGTGTGCCCGCGCTTTGTAAAGCTAGCGGGCGCACGATGTAAGCACAAGGTAAAGATGTGCGGGTGGCCTAGGGCTGGATGGTTGCGGCAGGTGCGCTGCTATAAGCGGGCACTTGGATAGCCAACTTGCGCATCAGCCCTTTGGCATCCACAAACTCCAAGGTAATAGGCACCATCCCGCGCTCAGGGAGGGCTTGCTGCAGACCGAAAAGCATCAGGTGATAGCTGCCCGGAGCCAGTTGCACGCCTTGGTCTTTGGGCAGCACTAATTCAGGCAAGCGCTTCATGCGCATGACCTCGCCATCCATGCGCATCTCGTGAATCTCGACCTTGCGCGCCAGCGCTGAGCGGGCGCCTATCAGGCGCACGCCGTCTTGTTTGGCGGTCAGCGTCATATAAGCGCCACTGACTTTTTGGCCACCCTTGGTGCTGCGCGCCCAAGCGCCTGTCACATCTACCAAGACTTGCGCGACAGGTGTGTTCATAGAACTGGCGCTCATCGCATTGGTTGCGGCAGCATCAGCGGCAGCGCTGATGTGCGGTGTCTTCGCCGATGCCGCTAAAGCGGTGCAGGCGGCGAGAGCCAAGAGGCTGGGGACTAAATATTTTTTCATGAAAACTGTCCTTTCATACAAAGAGAACATCACTGTAGCGCCAAGCGCCTTATTTGCTTGTAGGCCGATATCGGCTCTGTTCAAATGCAAAAAACCCGCACACTTCTAAGTCAGAAGATGCGGGTTTGTGCTTTTCAAGCAGCTCTACGGCGTTTAACCGAGTGCACTTTCCAGTTTTTGCTTGGTGGCCACCAACTCTTTGGGCAGATTATGTGCCAGTTTGGTGAACAGCTCGTCATGCAGTTTGAGTTCTTCGCGCCAAGCTTCTTTGTTGATGCTGATCACTTCTTGGAATTGCTGGGCGCTAAAGTCTAAGCCCGTCCAGTTCAGTTCGGTGTAAGTGGGTGAAACACCAAAGATATTGGCTTCGCCAACGGCTTTGCCTTCCAGGCGGTCGATCATCCACTTGAGCACGCGCATGTTTTCGCCGTAACCAGGCCAAACGAATTTGCCTTGCTCGTTTTTACGGAACCAGTTGACGCAGTAAATGGCTGGCAGCTTGGCGCCTGAAGCGCCTAGTTTGGCACCCAAATCGAGCCAATGCTGGAAGTAGTCGCTCATGTTGTAGCCGATAAAAGGCAGCATGGCGAAAGGATCGCGACGCACCACGCCTTGGGCGCCAAAAGCAGCTGCTGTGGTTTCGCTGCCCATCGTCGCGGCCATGTAAACGCCTTCGGTCCAGTCGCGCGCCTCTGTCACCAATGGCACCGTGGTTGAACGGCGGCCACCGAAGATGAAGGCATCAATTTTCACGCCAGCGGGGTTGTCCCATTCGCTGTCAAGGGCCGGGTTGTTGGTGGAAGCCACCGTAAAGCGCGAGTTCGGGTGCGCAGCTTTGCGGCCGTTTTTGCCGTCGGCTGGGGTCCAGTCTTTGCCTTGCCAATCAATCAAATGCTCGGGCACAAAACCGGTGTCGGCTTCCATGCCTTCCCACCAGACATCGCCGTCGTCTGTCAGGGCCACGTTGGTAAAAATCACATCTTTGTTGAGTGATTTCATGCAATTGGGGTTGGTGTGCATATTGGTGCCAGGAGCGACGCCGAAATAACCCGCTTCGGGGTTGATGGCGCGCAGCGAGCCGTCGGTCTGGGGTTTGATCCAAGCGATGTCATCACCGATCGTGGTCACGCTCCAACCTTCAAAACCGGTTGGTGGCACCAGCATCGAGAAATTGGTTTTGCCACAAGCCGAAGGGAAGGCTGCTGCAACATGGTATTTTTTGCCTTCGGGCGAAGTCACGCCCAAAACGAGCATGTGTTCTGCCAACCAGCCTTGGTCACGGCCCATGGTGGAGGCGATGCGCAAAGCCAAGCACTTTTTACCCAAGAGGGCGTTGCCGCCGTAGCCCGAGCCATAAGACCAGATCTCGCGCGTTTCTGGGTAATGCACGATGTATTTGGTGTCAGGGTTGCAAGGCCAGCTGACATCGGCTTGACCCGCTTGCAAAGGTGCGCCGACGGTGTGTACGCAAGGCACGAATTCGCCAGCAGTGCCCAGCACATCAATCACGGCGCGGCCCATGCGCGTCATAACTTTCATGTTCACGGCCACATAAGGGCTGTCTGAGATTTCAACGCCAATGTGGGCGATATCGCTGCCCAAGGGGCCCATGCTGAAAGGCACGACATACAGCGTGCGGCCTTTCATGCAGCCATCAAACAAAGGCTGCAGAGTTTGGCGCATTTGCGCGGGGTCCATCCAATTGTTGGTTGGGCCGGCGTCTTCTTTTTTAGCCGAGCAAATAAAAGTTTTGTCTTCTACACGGGCCACATCTGACGGGTCAGACCAAGCGAGGTAAGAGTTAGGGCGCAGTGCGGGGTTGAGTTTTTTCAGAGTGCCAGCGGCAACCATTTGGGCGCACAGGCGGTCGTATTCGGCTTCGCTGCCATCGCACCAGTAAACAGATTCTGGTTTGCACAAGTCTGCAATTTCTTGCACCCAAGCAATCAATTTGGGATGCTGCACATATGCAGGCGCATTGATTTGAACACTCATCGAAGAGACTCCTAGAATAAAAAATCGTATGGCGTAAAGCCTTTATCAGACTCGTGCTGGCACAGGTCTTACGTCATGCGATGCGCGGGCTCGGTGCGGCGGCGCAATTGCCTATTTTAATACTTTACGAAAACCTCTCTAAAACTGCGATATGGCAGGCCATGCGCGCGCGAAAAAGGCTTGGCCGCTGTTCGCGGCCAAGCCTTATTTGCCAAGTATGTGCAGCGCTCAATGCCGCTGCACATGCTTAAAAGTGTTTATCAAGCAATAAAAGTGCTTATTTTTGATGAAACCAAGAGGCAACCAAAACACCTGAGGCCATGAGCAAGGCGGGCGCGGCAATCGCGATAAGAATCATTTGGTGCATAAAAGTGTTTGTCATGGTGGGCTCACTGATGAGGGTTAGAGGACAGCTCGGGCTAAGTCGAGCTAGGTATTTACCCTAATCATACGGTGTTTGTGAAGATATCGTTGATGCCACGCCGCGA
>CAZUUN010000013.1:8586-21989 GCA_964622735.1 uncultured Burkholderiaceae bacterium
GTATTTACCCTAATCATACGGTGTTTGTGAAGATATCGTTGATGCCACGCCGCGATAGCCCCAGCCTTGCTGGGTATTCGCACTGGCTTACTTCTACAATGCACGCATGCTTGCTAAACGAATCATCCCTTGCCTAGACGTCACAGGCGGCCGCGTGGTCAAAGGCGTCAATTTTGTAGAACTGCGTGATGCGGGCGACCCGGTAGAAATCGCCGCCCGCTATAACGAACAGGGCGCGGATGAGCTGACCTTTCTCGACATCACGGCCACCAGCGACGCGCGCGATGTGATTTTGCACATCATCGAGGCCGTGGCTTCCCAAGTTTTTATTCCCTTAACCGTTGGCGGCGGCGTGCGCACAGTGGACGATGTGCGCCGCTTGCTCAATGCGGGCGCAGACAAAACCAGCTTTAACTCGGCCGCGATTGCGCGTCCTGAGGTGATACGCGAAGCCAGCCAGCGCTACGGCTCCCAATGCATCGTGGTCGCCATCGATGCCAAGCAGCGCAGCGCGCAAGATGCCCAGCGCCTAGGCGCTGATGGCCAGCCCGTGGGCATGGGTTGGGATGTGTATAGCCACGGCGGGCGGCAAAACACGCATTTGGACGCGATTGCTTGGGCGCAGCGCATGGCCGAGTATGGCGCGGGCGAGATTTTGCTCACCAGCATGGACCGCGATGGCACCAAAAGCGGCTTTGATCTCAACCTGACCCGTGCGGTGAGTGACGCGGTGGCCGTGCCTGTGATTGCCTCAGGCGGCGTGGGTACGCTCGACCATTTGGCCGACGGGGTGCAGCAGGGCGGCGCGGATGCGGTGTTGGCTGCTAGTATTTTTCACTTCGGCACTTACACCGTGGCCCAGGCCAAGCAGCGCATGGCCGAGCGCGGCATACCCGTGCGCTTGTAAGCGCTAGGCGCGCTTACTTGCTGCGGCGCAGCAGCGCCACCAGCAGCACGAGGATGATGCCCGCAAAACTGAGCATAGACCAGTTGGCGATAGAGCCGCCTAAAAAGGTCCAGCTGACTTCGGTGCAATCGCCTTGCCCCGCAAAAATTTTGGGAATCAAATCCGCCAGCGGAATTTTGTTGACCATATTGAAAGGGTCGCGGCCGCAGCTAAAGAATTCAGGCGGATACCACTGCAGCCAGCTTTGGCGCAGCGCCGTGCCCAAGCCCGCCAAGGCGATGAGAATCATGCCGCCAGCGGCGATTTTTTGACCCAATAGTTTGGGGAAAGCCGCGCCTAAAAAGCCGATCAAGGCGACCAAAACCATGCAATAGCGCTGCACGATGCACATGGGGCAAGGCTCTTGCCCCTGATAGGTTTGCAAATACCAGCCAAAAGCCAACAAGCCGACGCAGAACAGGCCGATCAAAAACAATAAACGGCGCAACTGAAAAAAGTTGGAAATCATGGGCTTAATCTCGCATCAAAAATAGGCGCCGCAGCGAAGCAGCGATAATCAGCCCATAGTAGCGCATCGCGCTCGGATTTTTTATAGGCTTCATGGAAGAGGTGACAAACATGACACGCATGGTCAAATGTATCAAATTAGGCGTTGAAGCAGAAGGTTTGGCTTTTGCGGTTTACCCCGGCGAGTTAGGCAAACGCATTTATGACAATGTCAGCAAACAAGCGTGGGCCGATTGGGTCAAACACCAAACCATGTTGGTGAATGAAAATCGCCTGAACTTGGCCGACGCGCGCGCGCGCCAATATTTGGCCCGCCAAATGGAAAACCATTTCTTTGGCGCTGGCGCTGATGCAGCGGCGGGTTATGTGCCCATGAGTGAATAGCACGCATTAAACGCTCAAAACCAAGAAATTTAAGTATAAAAAGTGCTCTAGGCATTATCAAACCTGCCTGAGCAGCTACTTTTACAGTAGCAAAAACACATGTCTGCTCACTCCCTCACTTCTGCCGCGCCCGTGGCCATCGTCATAGGCGCTGGCTTGGCGGGGGCTTGTGCGGCCCATGCTTTGGCACAAGCAGGGCGGCGCGTGCTGGTGCTGGATCGGGCCCATGCACCCGCAACGGGCGGCGCTTCAGCCTTGCCCGTGGGGCTGATGGCTCTGCGCAAAAACGCCAAAGCCGAGCGCGCCAACCCCGAAGCCATCGCTTGGGATGCCCAAGGCATGACCGCAACGCGGGCATTGCTGGCGGCGCTGACAGCACAAGGCCTGTTACAAGAAGGGCGCGACTGGCAAGCTTGCGGCACTTGGCAGTTAGATAAAGCAGCCGCGCGCTACGACTACCAGCCCGAAGCCTGCTGGATCAAACCCGCGGCTTTGGTGGCGGCGTGTTTGCAGCACCCAAATATTCAATTCATGGGTGGCCAAATGGTCACCGCCATACGCGCCAAAGGCGACCATTGGCAAGTGGGCACAGCCGCGCAAAGCTGGTTCGATGCGCAGCTGGTGGTTTTGGCTGCTGCCGCTGAAAACGCGCCCCTACTGGCTGACTTGCAAGCGCCCTACGCTTTGGGCCGCATCATTTTGAACACCTGCGCCGGCCAAGTGCTGATGGGCGATTGGCAAGATGCCGATGCGCCCTGTTTGCCCCAAGCAGGGCTGGGTGCTTACAACGGCAATGGTCACTTTATGCCGGCCGTGCCGATGGCGGGCGGTGGCGCATTTTGGCTCAGTGGCGCAACCTATGTCGAGGGCACGCGCAGCCGCGCCGCGATTGCGCAAGATGCCAATACCGAAGATGACTGGAATAGAAATAAACTGCGTTTGGCTGAACTGCTGCCCAATTGCGCCCCGCATTTATTGGCGCGAACCGCCGCATTGCGCACTTGGGTAGGGGTGCGTTGCACCACGCCCACGCGCTTGCCTATGGTGCGTGAATTGGCGCCTGGTCTGTGGCTCAACACCGGTTTTGGCTCGCGCGGCTTAAGCTACGCGCCCTTGGCGGCAGAGCGCTTAGCCGCCAGCGTGCAAGCGGCGATTTAAGCCGCCGTGCGGCGGCTGCGCACGGCCGCTGCCAATGTTTCGAGCACCGGCAGCGTTTGCGCAAAACTGATGCAGGCATCGGTCACGCTCACCCCGTGTTGCAGGGCTTGGCCCACTACTGGGTCTTGACGACCTTCTTCGAGGTGGCTCTCGATCATGATGCCAGTGATGCGCTGATCACCCGCCGCGATTTGCGCGGCCACTTCGGCGGCTACGCTGATTTGTTTGCTGTGTTGCTTGCTGCTGTTGGCGTGCGACAAATCGATCATCACCTGCTCGCGCAATTTGGCCGCTCGCAACAGGGCGCAAGCGGCGTCGATATCGGCTTTGTGATAATTGGGCGCTTTGCCGCCGCGCAAGATGACATGACAGTCGTCATTGCCACGCGTTTCAAAAATCGTCGCTTGCCCCATTTTCGTCATGCCGATGAAGGCGTGGCTGCTTTGCGCCGCTTGAATGGCGTCGCTGGCCACTTTCACGCCGCCATCAGTGCCGTTTTTAAAACCCACTGGGCAGCTCAAGCCGCTGGCGAGTTGGCGGTGGCTTTGGCTCTCGGTCGTGCGCGCGCCGATGGCGCCCCAGCTGACCAAGTCGCTGATGAATTGCGGGCTGAGCAAATCCAAGAATTCGGTGCCTATGGGCAGGCCCACTTCCAAAATATCGAGCAGCAATTTACGCGCCATCTCCAGCCCCTCATTGATGGCAAAGCTGCCATCCATATGCGGGTCGTTGATATAGCCTTTCCAGCCCACCGTGGTGCGGGGTTTCTCAAAATACACGCGCATCACAATCAGCAAATCGGCCGCATGTTGTTCCGCTGCAGTGTGCAACAAACGGGCGTATTCCATGGCTTGCTCATGGTCATGAATCGAGCAAGGGCCGACCACCACAATCAAGCGGTCGTCTTGCCCGTGTAGCACTTTTTGTATGGCCGCACGGCTGCTTTGCACCACATTTTGCGCCTGCTCAGTCGCGGGCAGCCACTCTTGTAAGAGCGCGGGCGTGAGCAAAGGCCGCACGGCTTTGATGCGCAAGTCGTCGGTGCGTGTGTTGTCTAGGGTGCTGGGGCGCGCTGGGCGCTGGGCGGTACTCATCATCAAGGTTTCCAAACAAAAATTTAAGGTGCGGCGGTATCACTGTCGCTGGCGTCGATTGCTTTAGGCGTGAAAAATTGCGCCAAGAAAATCCCCAACTCGTACAAAACCACCATGGAGCCAAGCATAGCCAGCATCGACAGGGCATCGGGCGGTGTGATGATGGCAGCGACAACAGCAGCTGTCAGAACGAAATAACCGCGCCAGCTTTTGAGTTGGGCGATGGACAGCATGCCCATTTTGACCAACAAAATCACCACCACTGGCACTTGAAAGGCGGCAGCAAAGGCGAGGTAGAGCGACAAAATCGCCTCAACATAGGACGCCACATCGGGCATGGCATTGATTGCGTCGGAGGTAAAGCTTTGGATAAAAGCGAACATGTGCTCCAGCACAAAGAACTGCACAAAAGCAATGCCGGCATAAGCCAAGAGACTACCGAGCATGATGAGGGGTAGCGCAAAATTGCGCTCGTGTTTGTACAGGCCAGGCGCGACAAAACGCCACAACTGATAGACCACCCAAGGCAAGGCCAGCAGCAAAGCGCTGATGAACAAAACCTTGATGGGGACGAAGAAAGGCGAGAACACGCCCGTGGCAATCAGCTTGGCATCGTGTGGCATGTGGGCGCGTATGGGCTGTGCGATCAAAGTCATGAGCCGATTGGGGCCGGGCCAAAAGGCCAGCAAAGCCAGCGCCACGCCTATGCCATAAATGCTGTAGACCAAGCGATCCCGCAGTTCCATCAAATGGGTGACGAAGGGCTGCTCGGTGCCCGCAAGTTCGTCTGCGGGTGCGGCGGCTGGCGGCAATTGGCGGGTCATGGTGGCGGGTAGCGCAATCTAAATAAAAAGACCAGCGTGGGGTGTTTAAGAGTAATTTTTAGGGCGGAAACGCGCCACGCGCGCCGCGCCTGATTGCGCGTATTTGCGCACGCCAGCCCGCGACTTGTACCAATTGGGAACTGCTGTTTGTCGTAGACGCCAGCGTTTGCCGGGGTGGCGGTACTGCGGCAAGCCATCCCATTCGGGCATATCTTCGCCATCTAAATGGCGCCTCATTTCTTCGGCTGTGGTGGCCAGGCTCTTGCCGATCTCGCGCGCTTGGCTATCGACTTCGGCATGCATTTTGCGCAGCTCGTCCAACTCCATATTGCGGCTGACTTCGGCCTTGACCTGATTCACATAACGCTGCGCCTTGCCCAGCAGCGCGCCCACAGTGCGCGCGACTTGCGGCAGTTTGTCGGGGCCGATAACGATGAGTGCAATAGCGCCAATCAGGGCGAGTTTAGAAATGCCAAGGTCTAGCATGGTGCGCCGCGCTTAAACCTTTTCGCGGGCTTCAACATCGATGGTTTTTTTGCTGCTGCCTGCGGCTGTATTTTCTACTTGCTCTTCAGCTTGACCGTCTTTGATGCCGTCTTTAAAGCCCTTGACCGCAGCGCCCAAATCTTTGCCGATATTGCCCAGTTTTTTGGTGCCAAAAACCACCAGCACGATGGCCAAGACGATGAGCCAATGCCAAATTGAAAATGAACCCATGGTGGAACTCCTAAAGGGAATAAAGCGGATAGCGGCTATTTTAACGCTGCACTGCAGCATCAAGGTTTGATGTAGCCCGTGGCGGGCTGGCCGGCGCTGCTGCCCGCGGCATCAAACAGCATGGTTTTACCCACTTGCAACTGCACCCAATCGGGGTAGCGGTAGCTGCTGGCGCTTTGGCTGTAGCCGCCCAGCGGAAAGCCCATGCCGATGCCAACGCCCCCACTGCTGCCGTAAGAGCCCAGCCCGATGTGGCCAGTGATGTTGGAGTTGCCCGAGCGCGGCGCAGCGCCGTCGCGGGCAATCAGGCGCGCTTTGGATTCGGGCAAACCGGGCGTGTCGCAGCGGATTTCTAAGTCGCGTGCTGAGCGCTGCACGGGCACGCTTTGGCCCGATTGCACCAAGACAAAGCCGTAGTCATTGCTCAGGTGGCAAGTCGCGCCCAAAATGTTTTTGCCATTGCTACCCAACACATCGACTTGAATGCGCTGCGTGCGTGGGTCGTTTTGCGCCGCGTCGCCAACAGGCGGACTGGCGCAAGCCGTCAAGAAAACAAGGCCTAGGCAACTGAGAAGAAGTGGAGATTTCATAAGCGCAAAGTCCTAGCGGGCAGTTCCGCAAAAGTCATGCGGTCAGTGTAGAACAAAAGCCCAGAGTAAGGGCTGCGCGGGGTTTAGAAGGGATGTCGGTCGCGATTAAGGGTAGCAGAAAAATGTCATTTTTAAGGGTGAATAATGAATTTTAAGCCGTCAAACCTGCCTGAGCAGCTACTATTAGTATAGTGAGGCAATGCCGCTTATGGCCGCGCTTCGCGGCGTTTGCGCACATACAAGGTTTTGACCACGCGGGCGACGACTTCGCCTTGCGCGTCCAAAATCTCTAGGCTTTTGCTGGGCGTGTATTTTTCGCCCTGCGCGGTGCGCGCGCGTATCTCGGCAATTTCGGCGGGCGTCCACTCAAAATGCGCCGTGACCCGCCCCCGCCCCGGCTTGACAAAGTCGATCTGCGCCGCCTGGTCCCAAACCAAATAGTCGGGTCCCAATTGCGGGATCAACAAAATGGCATAAAACGGGTCACACATAGCATACAAACTGCCGCCAAAATGCGTGCCGAAAGCGTTGCGGTTGTAAAAGCGCTGCTTCATCTGTATCGTGACCGCCGAGAAATCCGGCGACAAGTCATAGACCGAAATGCCTGTGCCCCAATACGGCGGCCACCAGCTCATCAGGTGTTTAAAGTGGCTGGGAGATTTGTAAATCAGCTTAGACATAGGCTGGCAATTGTATGATCGCCGCATGAAGCCAGCACCAAGCCCCCCCAATACCGAAGCCGCTGCCAAGGGCAAAGACTACGCGCCCTTGGCCGGACAATCTGTGGCGCTGCTGCAAGAGCTGCACATTTTGACGCGCGAAGGCAAACTGAACCAAGATTCGCGGCGCAAGCTCAAACAGGTTTTTCACCTCTACCAATTCATCGAGCCGCTGCTGCGCAGTACACAAGCCCAGCACCCCGACCTGTGCGTGGTCGATCACGGCGCAGGCAAATCGTATTTGGGTTTTATTCTGTACGACTTGTTTTTCAAAACGCAGGCGCCACAGGGTTTGATGCTGGGCATCGAGCGGCGCGCCGACTTGGTGGAGAAAAGCCGCGCCTTGGCAAACAAGTTTGGCTTTCAGGGCATGCGCTTTGTGGCGGCTGAAGTAGCGCAAGCCGAACAAGCCACGCAACTGCCCGCGCGCATAGACATCGTGACCGCGCTGCACGCTTGCGACACGGCGACGGATGACGCCATTCGTTTTGCGCTGCAACACGACGCCAAGCACATCGTGCTCGTGCCCTGCTGCCAAGCCGAGTTAGCGGCAGCGCTGCGTGCGCACAAAACGCAGCTTAAAAACCACCCGCTCTCGTCCTTTTGGCAGCATCCCATCCACACACGCGAATTTGGCAGCCACTTGACCAATGTGCTGCGCTGCTTGCAGCTGCAAGCAGCGGGTTACCAGCTCACCGTCACCGAACTGGTGGGCTGGGAACACTCGATGAAAAACGAGCTGCTCATCGCCAGCAAGCCGCCGCGCCCCTTGGCTGCGGCGCAGCAAAGCGCCCAACACAAACTGACCGAATTATTGGCGGGCTTGAATTTGCCTGAGCTGCACGCCCGCTTTGGAGGCGCGTGATGGCCTTGATGAAAAAAGCCGAGATCGAGGGCTTTTTTGCCACGCTGCAAGCGGCCAACCCCGAGCCCAAAACGGAGCTGCACTACCGCAATGCTTTTGAGCTGCTCGTGGCAGTGCTGCTGTCCGCGCAATCGACCGATGTGGCGGTGAACAAAGCCACTGCGCCCTTGTTCGCTGTGGCTAACACGCCGCAGGCCATCCTCGATTTGGGACAAGAGGGTTTAGAGGCCCATATCAAAACCATAGGCCTCTACCGCAGCAAAGCACGCCATTTGCTGGAGACTTGCCGCATGCTGCTCACCCTGCACGCTGGCGAGGTGCCGCGCACACGGCAAGCGCTAGAAGCCCTGCCCGGCGTGGGCCGCAAAACTGCCAATGTGGTTTTAAACACCGCCTTTGGCGAACCGACCATGGCGGTCGATACGCATATTTTTCGCCTTGGCAATCGAACCGGTTTAGCGCCAGGCAAAACGCCCTTGGCGGTCGAGCTCAAACTGCTCAAACGCATACCACCGGCCTATTTGCAGCATGCCCACCACTGGCTAATTTTGCATGGCCGCTATATTTGCCAAGCGCGCAAACCCAAATGCCAAGAGTGCTCGGTCTATGCTTACTGTGGCTATGCCGATAAAGCGCTTATGGCAAAAAAGGCATAAAAAAACCGCGCTGTAACAGAGCGCGGTTTTTTCTCAAGCTGGGTTCAGCTTAGAACACGTGTTTGACACCGCCGCCAAACTTGCGGTCTTTGTATACGCGCTGCTGACGCACTTGCATAAAGCCTGCGTAAGCTGTCGTGCGCTTGCTCAAAGCGTATTGCGCTTCGATGCCGAAGCTGTTGATCGGATCCACCATGTCGCTGGCTTTGTGGCGACCGATTTGGCCCTTGACCGTAACAGGACCCAAAGGCAATGAGGCGCCTAGGTTGATGCCATTCTCGTTTTTGCGGCCCGTGTCTTTGCTGCTCGTCACACCCAAGTTCAACTTCATCATGCCAAAGTCATAAGCTCCACCAACGGCTGCGTTGGTGGTTTTGAAGTTGGAGGTGAGTTCGTCCGTTTGCACGCCAGCCGCCAGATCCAGCGGACCGGCCGCATAACGCACGGCCAGCGAGGTGTTGCGCGTGGCGCGCGAGCCACCTTTGTTTTCGCCCAAGCCGATTTGCGCTGCGCCTGAGAAGCCATTCAAGTTAGGCGTGTCGTAGCGCACGCTGTTGCTGTAACGCGCAGTATGGGTGTAATAGAACTGATCCGCTTGCTTAAAGCCATCAAACACGCTGTCTTGCGTGTAAATACTTGCAGCCATCATGTCGAAGTAAGGCGTGGCTTGAAAGCCCACTGCCACACGGCCAAAACCGCCCGACAGACCGACCACCGATTGGCGCGTGCCAGAACCAGCACCTGTATCGACATTAGTGCCGATTTCGTAATTGACAAATGCCGTCAAACCGCCGCCCAAATCTTCTTCGGCGCTCAAACCTATGCGCGAATCGGCCAAACCACCTGAATCCACTACCGTGTTCGAGCTGGTGGCTGGGTTGACGATGGCATTCGGTTGATTGGTGCGCGAGAGATCAATGTGCTTGGCCGAGCCCACCCATGCGTCAGCGATGCCATAAAGCGTGACCGAGCTCTCAGCATAGGCACTGAACGAGAGAATTGCCGCCAAGGCAACAAGCGATTTTTTCATGCGAAAACTCCGAAACTAGAATCTATCAAAAGGAACGGTGGCATTCAGGTGTTTTGCGATGAAAGGCTAAGCGCCCCACACACCCTAAGCTGCTTTATTAGTGTTTACGAGAATAACAAAGAATTGCTTTTTTACATATTTCCTTGCCTTGCTAAGTTCAAATATTCCCCTATTCCGTCTTTTTTTTGTGCGTTCCAGCAACGAAACCATACTTGCCTGCTTGGCGCAAAAAAGCTTTTTCAATCAGCTTCACAAGCCACTATCAATAGCTTATAGTTCAAAGCTATGGCCATTTCTACAAAAATTGATCAAGTCACTGATAGGGTTGAGCGTTTGCTGCTGCGCCACGAAGAGTTGCAACGCACCAATATCCTCTTGACCGAGCAGTTGAACTTGCTGACCCAAGAGCGCGACTCGCTGAGATCACGGCTATCGGCTGCGCGTGCGCGCGTCGATGCCCTGCTCGAGCGCCTGCCCAAACCTGAGAGTGAGACGCTAGCCCCATGAGCACACAAAAAGTAGATGCCAGCATCATGGGCCAAAGCTATATTTTGGCGGCACCTGAGAGTGAAGTGGCTGACTTGCAAATGGCCGTCGCCAAAGTGGATGAAGCCATGTGCAAAATCCGCGATGCCGGCAAGATCAAAGCGCGCGAGCGCATCGCCGTATTGGCCGCGCTCAACCTCGCATTCGACCACCAGCAACAAAGCCGGCGTGCGACCCCGCCCGCACCAGCGCCCCTCAGCGCCGATGAGCGCGAGCTCGACTTGGCGCAGGCCGAGCAGCGTTTAAGCAACTTGTTGCAGCGCCTAGACCAAGCGCTGGGTGGCAGTGGGCTCTTGCTCTAGGCCAAGCGCTGTATTAGGCCAGACCAAGCACATTGGCCGCGCACAAAATCCCTTAAGATGCTTGCATGCTCCGCACCATCCTTCGCATCCTCAAACACCGTTGGCTAGACCTGTCCGACGCGCGCAAGGCCATTCCTGTGGCGTTGTCTGAGCGCTTGGCCGCACGCGTCGCGGCCAGCGAAGCGCGTCACACGGGCGAGGTGCGCATTTGCGTGGAGGCGGGCCTACCCCTTTCTTATTTGTGGCGCCGAGCCAGTGCGCGTGAACGCGCCATCAATCTATTCAGCAAACTGCGCGTTTGGGATACGCCGCAAAACAACGGCGTTCTGATCTATTTGTTACTGGCCGAACACGCCATCGAAATCGTCGCCGATCGTGGCATTCACGCCGCGGTCCCGGTCGATTTTTGGCCTGGCGTCGTCAGCCACTTGCGCAGCAAATTGCAAGCCGCGGATTACGAAGGCGGCATCACCGCTGCCCTTGAAGAAGTCAGCGCGGTTTTAGTGGAACACTTCCCGCTGACAGATGGTGCCACGCGCGAGAATGCGCTGCCCAACACACCTATCTTGGTTTAAACGCCTAGCCCTGACTACAAGCCTAAGGCTGCGCTTGGGCAGCGCCGCAACCGCACCGATAATAAACCCACTCCCCCCTAACAAAACCCACTTCTTGTTTTATTAAATTGGAATGTCTCTCATGAAGTTCAAGCGATTCTCAGACCTTTGCCAAAGCGGCGCCGTTCAAGGCAAACGCGTTTTCATTCGTGCCGATTTGAATGTGCCGCAAGACGAGCAGAGCAACATCACTGAAGACACACGCATCCGCGCCTCTGTGCCCTGCATCCGCATGGCGCTAGATGCTGGCGCCGCCGTCATGGTGACCTCGCATTTGGGTCGGCCAACTGAAGGCGACTACCAAGAGCAATTCAGCCTGGCCCCCGTCGCCACGCGTTTGACCGAATTGCTAGGTCAAGAAGTCGAGCTAGAAACCGATTGGATAGACGGCGATTTTGACTTGCAGCCGGGCAGCGTTGTCTTGCTCGAGAACTGCCGCTTCAATGTCGGCGAGAAGAAAAACAAAGAAGAACTGGCACGCAAAATGGCCGCGCTGTGCGACATCTTCGTACACGACGCCTTTGGCACAGCCCACCGCGCCGAAGCCTCGACCTACGGCATTGCGCAATACGCGCCCATCGCCTGCGCGGGCCCATTGCTGGCTGCGGAAATGGACGCCATCAGCAAAGCCTTGGCAGAACCCAAACGCCCCTTAATTGCTATCGTTGCGGGCAGCAAAGTCTCGACCAAACTCACCATCTTGCAAGCGCTGGCCGACAAAGTCGATGGTTTGATCGTGGGCGGCGGCATTGCCAACACCTTTATGCTGGCAGCGGGCCTGCCTATCGGCAAATCATTGGCCGAAGCCGAACTGGTCGATCAGGCGAAAACCGTGATGGAAAAAATGAAAGCGCGCGGCGCTGAAGTGCCGATTCCGATGGATGTCGTCGTCGCCAGCAAGTTTGCTGCTGATGCACCCGCGATAGTCAAAGCAGCTGATCAAGTCAGCGCCGATGACATGATTCTCGACATTGGCCCGCAAACAGCCGCGCTCTTGGCCGAAAAACTCAAAACCGCTGGCACCATCGTCTGGAATGGACCCGTGGGCGTGTTTGAAATTCCCCAGTTCGAAAACGGCACCAAAACCCTGGCCCACGCCATTGCACAATCGCCTGCGTTCAGCATTGCTGGCGGCGGCGACACGCTGGCTGCCATCGCCAAATACGGCATAGAAAAAGACATCGGCTATATCAGCACCGGCGGCGGCGCATTCTTAGAAGTGCTGGAAGGCAAAACCCTGCCAGCTTTTGAGATTCTGCAAAAGCGCGCAGATTGAACACAGGCGGCGTGCTTTAAGGCTCTACCACGGCAAAACCAGCTCTCAAAGGCTCTTTTTGTGCCGAATTGGGCTTTAAAGCCGTCAAACCTGCCTGAGTAGCTACATTTAGAGTAGCTAAAACCTCATACGAGGGGAGCATCAATGCCCCGCCAGCCTCCCGCTTCGGGGCTTTTATTCACCAAACACCAAACCCGCGTCCGTCAAGATGGCATCTAAAGGCACATCGTGCGCTTCGGGTTCAAAGTCTGCCACTAGGGCGTTGGAGTAAGCTAGGCCGACCGTAAAAGGTTTGGGCTGCAAGCTAGCCAGCGTGCGGTCATAAAACCCACCGCCGTAGCCCAAGCGGTAGCCGCCCGGGGCGTAACCCAAGCAAGGCACAAACAGCAAAGTTGGCACCACTACCGCCGTGTCTTTGGGTTTGGGGATGTTGTAGGCGTCGGGCTCCATCGGGCAGCCAGGGTACCAAGAGTAAAAAGTCAGCGTTTTGTGCTCTTTATTCACCACGGGCAGGCCGATGCGCCTTTGGCCATTGGGCTCACTGGCGAATAAATGGATGCCTGCATTTTTTTCTTGCCGCTGCTGTTTGCCCGCCTCGATGGTTTCGCCGAGCACCGCATCTTCTTGCCAGCGGTAAAGCGCTGGTAAAGGATCAAACTCGCCTTTGATGGGCCAGTAGGCGCCGATGACGGCATCATTGCGCTCCATCAGCCACAGGCGCAGCACATTTTGTAAGCGCGCAATACGGTCGATGCGATCCGCCAAGTTGAGGCGCTCTTGCAGCAGGCGTTGGCGCAGAATTTTTTTGTCTTCTTGGGGTGATGTCATTGAGCGAGTCACAAAATCCGGAAAGTCTTGATAATGAGGCTGTATTTCTCGGGAGGATTGATTTTGACAGTTTTTCGCTTTTTTGTCCGTCTTTTGTTCTTGCTAATCACGCCTTATGCAGCGTGGGCACAAAGTGGCTGGAATAACGATGCCGGCGATCGCACGCTGGTCGAGATGGAGCGCGCCTATTCGCGCAAGCAAAGTGCGCGTTTGACGCAACTGCTGCCCGCCAGCAGCGGCCACCCGCTCGAGGTCTACGCCGCTTATTGGGAATTGAAAACGCGACTCGAAAGCGCCAGCCCCGAAGAAATCCGCTCTTTTTTAAGCCGTTGGCAAGGCAGCTATTTTGAAGACCGCTTGCGCAACGACTGGCTGCTGCTCTTGGG
>CAZUUN010000014.1:0-5179 GCA_964622735.1 uncultured Burkholderiaceae bacterium
AACCACGGCCAACAAACCGATGGCGAGAAAAAACCAGCGCTGCCAGCCGCCCGCATCGGCCAAGAGAGAAAAGGCCGCACCCGCATTGTGGTGGCGCGTGATGTTAAAAAAACTGGTGACCGTGGTGCTGTCGCCCAATTGGTAATAGCCCAAAATCAAGGTCTTGGTGTATTGGTCCAAAACCGCAATCATGGCGGCCAAACTCAGCCACAGCCACCAACGGGGTTTTTTGTTTGCGCCAGCTTTGCGTGTTTTAGCCATGAGGAGTGGGGGAGTGAGAAAAAAAATAAACGCGGCGCGCTACACGGGCGGTCTGTTGCGCCTGTGCGCGTCGGCCGCTGCTGCCACAAATTCTAGCGGTTTATTTGCGGCTATTTGCGTGTATTCTCAACTCTGAATCTAGGTGGCTTGCTGCAGCCCTTAAAATCCCCCGAGCATGAATGCGCAGGCGGCTGCGCCTTGCGTCCGATTTATTTTGTATGGATAGCCCAGAAGATGACCCATCCGGCCCCCAAACTCGATCCTAAAGATTTCCGCAACGCGCTTTCTATGTTTGCCACTGGCGTGACCATCGTCACCGCACGCGGCGAAGACGGCGAGGCCGTCGGCACCACGGTCAATAGCTTCAACTCTGTCTCGCTCGATCCGCCCTTGGTGTTGTGGAGCTTGGCTAAAAATGCCCGCAGCTTGCCCGTTTATGAGAAAGCCGAATTTTGGAATGTGCATATTTTGGCGAATGACCAAGAGGCGCTGTCGAACAAATTTGCCCGCATGGGCGAAGACAAATTCGCCGGCATTGCGCTCGACGCGGGCGTGAGCAACGCGCCGCTCTTGCCAGGCTGCAGCGCACGCTTTCAGTGCAAAACGGCATTTCAATACGAAGGTGGCGACCACATCATTTTGGTGGGCGAAGTCATCGCCTACGACCGCAGCCCCACGCCGCCTTTGCTCTATTTGAGCGGCAGTTATGCGCTGGCGACGAAAAAATCGGGCACGATTTCAACCGAAGCCGTGGCGAGTGACCCCGATGTGGGCGCGAATTCGCCCGCTTTGTTCAGCGAAGATTTGCTCGGCTATTTGTTGGGCCGCGCCCATTACCAGTTTATGAGCGCGGTGCGCCCTGAGATGGAGGCGCGCCAGTTGTCTGAGAAAGATTTCTTCGCGCTCTCGCTGCTCTCGGTGCGCGAGCAGTTGCCGCCCGAAGAAATCGCCGAACACACGGCCTACACTGGCGCGAGCGTGGATGAAGCCGTGCTCGACAGCTTGGTGGCGCGCAACTATGTACATAAAAATTTGGGCGTTTATGGCATGACCAAACAAGGGCGCGATGCCATGCTGCATGTGATTGCGGCGGCCAAAGCCCAAGAAGCAGATTTGGGCGAGAAAATCGGCGAACTCGAAATCACGGCGCTGCGCAATTTGCTCAAACGCACGATTGCACAAACCGATCCCGGCTTGTCTAAGCTGTGGAAGGCTTGAAGCGGCCTGGCCTCTTTTAATATTTTTGAGTGACGAAAAACATGGAAACCCACCTCATCGAACAGCTTGGCGACGAGCTTTACACCGCGCTGACCACTTGCCAAACCATTGCGCCATTCACTGAGCGCTATGCCGAGATCACCATCGACGATGCCTATGGCATCCAGCAGCGCATGATTGCGCGCCGCATCGATGCGGGCGAGCGCATCGTGGGCAAAAAAATTGGTGTCACTTCAGCCGCGGTGCAAAACATGCTGGGCGTCTACCAGCCTGATTTTGGCTATTTGCTCGACGGCATGATGGTCGAAGAAGGCCAAGTCATCGAGATGGACAAACTGATCGCCCCGCGTGCTGAGGGCGAGATTGCTTTTATTTTGAAACGCGACTTAATGGGCCCAGGTTTGACCATGGCCGAAGTGCTGCGCAATACCGATTGCGTCATGGCGTGCTTCGAAATCGTCGATTCGCGCATTAAGGACTGGAAAATCAAAATTCAAGACACCGTCGCCGACAACGCTTCTTGCGGCGTGTATGCGCTGGGCGGCGTCTTGGGCGATCCGCGCAAACTCGATCTCGGCCTCTGCGGCATGGTGCTGGAGAAAAACGGCCAAATCATTGCCACGGGCGCGGGCGCTGCGGCTTTGGGTCACCCGGCCAACGCTATTGCTTGGTTGGGCAATACCTTGGGTCGCCGTGGCATAGGCTTGAAAGCGGGCGAGGTGATTCTGTCCGGTTCACTCGCACCCTTGATTCCGGTGGCTAAGGGCGACCATTTGCGCTGCACGATTCAAGGCATGGGCCATTGCAATATTCGCTTTGGTTAAGCGTGGTTCAGTGAGACACTATCAAAAAAGAAGCTGCTCAGGCAGATTTGATAGGCCTTAGAGGCATAAAACACCTCTAAATCAATCAAAAAAGCGCCTTGCGGCGCTTTTTTTATGCCTCGCGCAAGAAGAGCGAAGCCGAGTTGGTGCAGTAACGCAAGCCCGTGGGCGCGGGCCCATCGGGGAACACATGGCCAACATGCGCGCCGCAGTCGGGGCAGTGGATTTCGGTGCGGGCGTACCCCAAATGGTGATCGGTGCTTTCGGCCAAGGCTGCGTCGCTGATCGGCTCATAAAACGAGGGCCAGCCGCTACCTGATTCGTATTTGGTTTGGCTGCTGAATAAAGGTCGGTCGCAGCAGATGCAGTGGTAAGTGCCGGTGGCTTTGCAGCTTTCATACTTGCCGCTAAAGGCGCGTTCGGTGCCTTCCTTGCGCGTGACATGGTAGGCCAAGCTCTCCGCGCCTTTCTCAGCCAGCAGGGCCTTCCATTCGCTTTCGGTTTTGGTGATGGGGTAGGTCATGGCTGAGGTTCCTGAAGATGCGGGCTGCGAAGCTTTCAGCTTAGCGCAAAGCGCGTTTGGATGCATTGCCACACTGCTGCCGGGGTTTGCGCTGCGTCGATGGTGACAAAGCGCGCCGGGTGTTGCCGCGCACGGCTGGCATAAGCGGCGGCAACTTTGGCAAAGAAATCAGCCGATTGCGCCTCAAAGCGATCGGCTTGGCGCGCCGTCGCCAAGCGCTCGGCGGCTATCGCGGGGTCGAGTGCGAACCACAGCGTCAGGTCAGGCTGGCGCAATTGCCCGCCCGAGAGCGGCGAGCTTTGTACCCATTGCTCCAGCGTTTCTAGGGTGTGCCAATCAAAACCACGACCACCCCCTTGGTAGGCAAAAGTGGCGTCGCTGAAGCGGTCGCACAACACCGTTTTGCCCGCAGCCAGTGCTGGCTCAATCACTTGTTGTAAATGGTCGCGGCGCGCGGCAAAGGCCAAGAGCGCCTCGGTTAAAGCGTCCATCTCCTCGTGCAGCAGTAACTGGCGCAGCTTTTCGGCCAAGGCGGTGCCGCCAGGCTCGCGCGTCAGCACCACCTCGTGGCCTTGGGCTTGCAGCAGCTTGGCTAATTGCGGAATGTGGGTGGATTTGCCCGCGCCGTCTATGCCCTCAAAGGTGATAAAGCGAGCGGTGTGAGGGCTGGAGTGCATGGCGGGCTAAGGCGACAAAAAATAGAGGAGCTGCGCACGAGCTAAGGCCCAGCGCAGCAGCGGTAAGAGCGGCGCCGAGGCGCAGCCACCTTGAGTGTAGCGCAGCGATAGAGCAGCGTCAGAGCAGAGATGTTGGCGCTTGGGCCCTGCCTCTACAATAAGCGCAAGACTAGAGCGGTAGCACCAAAAGGCGGCTGCCGTTTGCCTGAGTTGGTTTGAAATTTAAGGGGAGTTTTATGCAAGTCGATCGTGCAGTTTTTAAAGCCTACGACATTCGTGGCACCGTTCCTGAGCAGATCAACCCAGAACTGGCGCAAGCGTTGGGCCGCGCTTTTGGCACGGCGGTGTTGCAGCAAGGTGAGCACACAGTTGCTGTTGGCCGCGATGGCCGCTTGAGCGGCCCCGACTTGAGCCGCGCTTTGATTGCGGGCTTGCGCTCGGTTGGCGTGGCGGTGATCGATGTCGGCATGGTGACCACGCCGCAGCTGTATTACGCAGCGGCTACGCTGTGCCAAAGCGGCATACAAATCACTGGCAGCCACAACCCGAAGAATTACAACGGCTTCAAAATGGTGATTGCGGGCAAAGCCATTTATGGCGATGAGATACAAGCGCTGCACACCGCGATTGCTGCGCAAGCGTGGACCCTAAGCCCTGCGCCCGCCAGCCTGCGCCAAGTGGATGTGCAGGCCGATTACGCGGCGCGCATCGTGGGTGACATCAAACTCGCACGCCCCATGAAAATTGTGGTCGACAGCGGCAACGGCGTTGCTGGTGCGTCGGCGCCCGCGATTTTTCGGGCTTTGGGCTGCGAGGTGATTGAGCTGTTTAGCGAGGTCGATGGCAACTTCCCCAATCACCACCCAGACCCCAGCAAGCTAGAGAATCTGCACGATGTGAAACGCGCCCTGCGGGAAAGCGATGCCGAGCTGGGCTTTGCCTTTGACGGCGATGGCGACCGCTTGGGCGTCGTTACCAAAGAAGGCCCAGCGATTTATCCCGATCGACAAATGATCTTGTTTGCGCAAGATGTGCTCTCGCGCAATCCTGGCGCGCCCATTGTGTTTGATGTCAAATGCAGCCAGCAGTTGGCGCCAGCGATCGTCGCGGCGGGCGGCGTGCCTGAGATGTATAAAACCGGCCATTCGCTGATCAAAGCGCGTATGCGCGAGCTGAATTCGCCCCTGGGCGGTGAGATGAGCGGCCATATTTTCTTCAAAGAGCGTTGGTACGGTTTTGACGACGGCACTTATGCGGGGGCGCGTTTGCTCGAAATTTTGAGCCGCGGCCCTGACGCCAACGCCACGCTCGAAGCGCTGCCCACGAGTCACACCACGCCCGAGCTGAATGTGCCCTGCGTCGAGGGCGAGCCGCACCGTTTGGTCGCGCAGCTGCAAAAAACCAGCTTTGCCGCGCCGGCGGTCGTCAACACCATCGATGGTTTGCGGGTGGATTGGCCCGATGGTTTTGGCCTGATTCGTGCGAGCAACACGACGCCTGTGCTGGTGCTGCGCTTTGAGGGTCACAACATTGCCGCTTTGCAGCGCATAGAGCGCGAGATGATGGAATTGCTGCGCTCCGTTAAACCCGACGCACGCGTGGGCGATGAGTTTGCCCATTGAGTCTATAAGCCTATTTTTAAGGCCAATAATGGCAAAAATGCTCATTAAACCTGC
>CAZUUN010000014.1:5279-20427 GCA_964622735.1 uncultured Burkholderiaceae bacterium
TCCCTCGTGCGCAGCCTTTACAGCGCCATCCTGTTGCTGCTGACGCCTTTGCTGCTCTTGCGCCTATGGCGGCGCGGGCGGCAAGAGCCTGCTTATCGCCAGCACTGGCACCAGCGTTTGGGCTTTTATGGGACGGCTGCGCCCGCTAGCCTCGGTGCGGTTTGGCTGCATGCCGTGTCATTGGGCGAAATGCGCACTGCCGCCTTGCTGCTCGCCCAGTGGCGCGCGCGCGAGCCGCAATTGCAGGTGCTGCTTACTTGCAGCACCGCCACCGGCTGGGCTGAGGGCGAAAAGCTCTGCGATGCGCAAACCCAACTCGTTTGGTTGCCGTGGGACATGCCAGGCGCGGTACGGCGCTTTTACGCGCATTTTCAGCCGCGTTTGGGTTTGTTGATGGAAACCGAAGTTTGGCCCAATTTGGTGGCACAAGCAAAGCGCCAGCGCTTGCCGCTGTATTTGATCAACGCCCGTTTGAGCGCTAAGTCGCTCGCGCAAGCGCTGCGCTTGGCGCCGCTGGCGCGTCCCACTTATGCTGCTTTGGCGGGCGTGTTGGCGCAAACCGCAGGCGATGCCCAGCGTTTGCGGGTGCTGGGCAGCCCAGTGTTGGCGATTACGGGCAATATTAAGTTTGATGTGCAATTGAATGCGGCGCAGATCAAACAGGCGCAAGCTTTAAAAGCGGCTTGGGGTCAGCCCAAAATCATCACCCTTGCCAGTTCGCGTGAAGGCGAAGAGCTGCTGTTTTTAGAGGCGCTGGCGCAGAACGCCACAGCCCTAGTCGGATTAATTCCCATGATCGTGCCGCGCCACCCGCAGCGCTTTGCCGAAATCAGCCAACTCGCGCAGCAATATGGCTGGCAAATACTGCCGCGCACCAGCTTTGCAGCGAATCAAGCGCCTGCGGCCAAAACCCTATTATTGGGCGACAGTATGGGAGAAATGTTTTTTTATTACGCTTTAAGCGATGTGGCTTTAATGGGGGGCAGTTTTGCGCCATTGGGTGGACAAAACTTGATTGAAGCCTTGGCCGCGCATTGCCCCGTTGTCGTGGGCCCGCACACCTTTAATTTTGCCGATGCTACTGAGCTGGCATTGCAGGCGGGCTTGGCGCAAAGGGCAGGCGCCATGCCGCAGGCGCTGATAGGCGCCCTAAAAACCGCGCAAACGCAAATAGCGCCCGAGTACTTTACGCAATATTTACAAGATAATCAGGGCGCCGTGGCGAGAAGTTTAGATTTGCTGAACAAGATGTAACCATATCCATTACAATCGAGCTTCCTTAAATTTTCTACCGGATTAATATGAAATCTATTGAACAACTGAAAGCTGAGCGCGCTGCGCTGGATTTGCAAATTCAACAGGCGATTAATCTCGAACGCGGACAAGCGATTGAAAAAGCCAAAGAGTTAATCGCAACTTTTGCACTCACCGTTCGTGACCTAGGCTTGCACACCAACTCGGCAGTGAAAAAAGCCAAAGAAAGCACGCGCACGGGCCGCCCAGCAGCGATTAAATACCGCGATGGCGCTGGTAACATTTGGACGGGTCGCGGCAAAATGCCACGCTGGTTGGATGCAGCGGTTAAATCGGGCAAACGCAAAGAAGACTACCTGATTTAAGTCACGCTTTGCTTGTCGCAGCAGCCGCCTTCGCAGGCGGCTTTTTTATGACCGTCTGCGTTTTGCGCCTAATGCACGCATGGGTTTTATTTTTTGTGCGCTGCAGCGTAAAATTGCAGTCTTAGGTGGAAATAGCTGGTTTTTGACCTTCTTTTCGATGTTTTGGCACATGAAACCTGCCTGAGCAGCTCTTATTTTTATAGTATTTAAATTTTCTTTTTATCTGTCTTGAAGGTTTTCTTATGGCTAAAGTAGGCAATGTAGTGGGTTTGGTGGGTTGGCGCGGCATGGTGGGCTCGGTGCTCATGGACCGCATGCAAGCTGAAAAAGATTTTGACTTGATTGAGCCCGTTTTCTTCTCAACCTCAAACGCGGGTGGCGCGGCCCCCGCTATGGCGAAGAACGAGAAAAAGCTGAAAGACGCAAACGACATTGCCGAGCTGGCCAAGTGCGATGTCATCATCACCTGCCAAGGCGGCGACTACACCAGCGCCGTGTTTGGCAAGCTGCGCGAGAGCGGCTGGCAAGGGCATTGGATAGACGCGGCATCGACCTTGCGCATGAATGACGATGCCGTCATCGTGCTCGATCCGGTGAATCTGCCAGTGATCAAAAAAGCCTTGGGCGCTGGCGGCAAAAATTGGGTGGGCGGCAACTGCACCGTCAGCTGCATGTTGATGGGCGTGGGCGCTTTGTACAAAGCCGGTTTGGTCGAGTGGATGAGCACGCAAACTTACCAAGCGGCATCAGGCGGCGGCGCGCAACACATGCGTGAACTGCTCACGCAGTTTGGCACGCTCAACAGCAGCGTGAAAGCCTTGCTGGACGACCCGAAAAGCGCCATTCTCGAAATCGATCGCCAGATCATCGCGACACAACGCCATTTGACTGCGCAAGAAACAGCGAACTTCGGCGCGCCTTTGGGCGGCAGCTTGATCCCTTGGATAGACAAAGACATGGGCGACGGCCAGTCGAAGGAAGAGTGGAAGGGCATGGTCGAGACGAACAAGATTTTGGGTCTGGGCGCTGGCTCAGCCGCCATTCCAGTCGATGGTTTTTGCGTGCGCATTGGCGCCATGCGCTGCCACAGCCAAGCACTCACCTTTAAACTGAAAAAAAATGTGCCGACGGCCGACATCGAAGCCATGATCGCGGCCGATAACCCATGGGCCAAAGTCGTGCCGAACACGCGTGAAGCGACGCTGCAAGAACTCACACCTGTGGCTGTGACCGGCACCATGACCATTCCGGTGGGTCGCATCCGCAAATTGGCCATGGGCCCTGAGTATGTGGGCGCCTTCACCGTTGGCGACCAATTGCTTTGGGGTGCGGCCGAACCGCTGCGCCGCATGTTGCGCATCTTGCTAGACGCACAATAAATCTGGGTCTTTTAGACTTGGCGTTACCGTAAAAAAGGGCTAGAACAGGCCCTTTTTTGCTAGCTATTTTGTTGCACATGGGCAACAAGCCTGGCGCTTACATCGGCTTACTTTAATTCTGATAGCTGATTTAAGCGGCTTTCTTAGGACCTCATGCTAACCTATTGATGTCTTAGGTAAAGCTGCGGATTTTTTCGCTAAACCACTTCATAAAAAATGAGTAATAAGTCTATGGTTACTTCATCCACACGGGGACAGTCTGTGAAACGTGACGCACTCTTACAGCAATGGGCCACGCCCATTACACGCGCAATTTTTAGCTTGATGCTGGCTGCTGCTGCCAGCAGCGCTACGGCCATGGGCCTAGGTGCTATCCATGTACGCTCGAATTTGGGCGAGCCGCTCAGTGCCGAAATCGATGTAACGGCACTGACCGAAGCGGAAGCCAATGGGCTCAAAGCATCCTTGGCGGCACCGGCGCAATACGCGGCGGCAGGCCTTGAGATGAGCACTTCTTTGCAGGGCGCCGCTGTCACGCTGCAACGCCGTGCCGATGGCCGTCCTTATCTGCGCATCAGTGGCTCGCGCCCCGTGAATGATCCATTTGTCGATTTGGTGATCGAGACTGATAACAGCGAAAGCGGCCGTGCCGTGCGCGGTTACACCATCTTGATAGATCCGCCACCAGCTGTTTATACCGTGCCTAAACTCACGCCGCCGGTCATTGCCAGCCGCCGCGAGCCTGTTGTTGCCCCGCCGGTAGTCACACGCCCAGTGGTTGAACCGCAAGCCAGCGCCGAGGTGAAAGAAGCGCCAGCGACGCCAGAGCGTAAAACTGCTAAACGCCCCGCCACAGAGGAGACTACTGCTGGCGATAATTTACGCGTGCGCCGCGGTGAGACCGCCGGAGCGCTTGCGCGCCGTTACGCCAGTCAAGAAGGCGTCTCATTTGACCAAATGTTGGCGGCCTTGCTGCGCAACAACCCTGATGCTTTCATCGGTGGGAATGTGAATTTATTGAAAGCGGGCGCGGTTATTCAAGTGCCTACAGGCGCTGACGCCTCTGCTGTGAGTAGCGCGCAAGCTAAGAAAGAGTGGACCGCGCACGGTCGCAACTTCCAAGAATACCGTCGCAAACTGGCCAAAGTTGCCAGCAAGCGCGTCGATGCCAATGCCGAGCGCAGCGCATCAGGCGCCATCGATACACAAATTTCTGATGAAACCCGCGCGGCCAAAGCGCGCGATAAATTGATGCTGGGCAAAGGGAAAACCAAAGCCAATGTGGATAAAGAGTTGCGCCAACGCAGCGACAAAGAATCGCAAACACGCGTTGCAGAACTGAGCAAAAACATTGCCGAGTTGAGCAAGCTGAGCAGCGCTACTGGCGCGGCAGGCTCTAAAGCGACTGCGGGCGTAAAAGTTCCTGTGACTTTGCCCGCGACTAAAGTCGAGCCGGTCAAAGCCCCAACGGCCGTGGCTGCTAACAAAACGACCGCCTTGGCAGCGCCCCAATTGGTCGCTAAACCGACCGATGCATCCCATGCAGCCGCGACTGTTAGTCCGACTGCCAGCCCTGCAGCCGCTATTGCTGCCTCAGCGGTGGCAGCAGCTGCCCATGCTTCTTCTGCCGCTTCGGCCGCAGTGGCGGCGGTTCAGCCCGCTTCGGTTGCCTCTGCAGCCGCAGCAGCTGCTTCATCGGTGGCGTCAGCGGCCTCTGCCGCCGTGAGCGCGGTCGATCAAGCCGTTGCACCTGCCATGCCGAGCAGTAAAGTGCTTGCCCAGCAGCCAGCAGCCGAGCCGAGCATGACGGACAAAATGGGTGATTACGCCTTGCCTTTGGCTGGCCTGTTGGCTGTTTTAGGCTTGGGTGGTGGTTTGGCCTGGTTTATGCGTCGCCGCAAACGCCAAGGCGAGGGCTTAGACAGCGCTGACTTCTTGGAGAGCAAGCTGCAAGCCGACTCATTCTTTGATGCCAGCGGCGGCCAGCGCATTGATACTGCTTCGCGCAGCACCGAAGGCGCTTCTTCGTCTATGGTTTACTCGCCCAGCCAACTGGATGCTGCGGGAGATGTCGACCCAGTGGCGGAAGCGGGCGTCTATATGGCTTACAACCGCGACCAACAAGCGGAAGATATCTTGAAAGAAGCGATGCGCATCACGCCTTCGCGCGTGGCGATTTACACCACCTTGATGGACATTTACGGTAAACGCGGTGACTTGAAAGCGTTTGATGTGGTCGCCAAAGAGGCCTACCACTTGACGCAAGGCAAGGGCGATGAGTGGGCGAAAGCTGTTGCTCTGGGTATGGAGTACGACCCTAAAAACTCGATGTATGGCGCCCTCAGCCCTAGGGCTGAAGCTACTGACTCATCACCAGCACCTGCTTTTGATGCTGAGGAAGTCTCGCGCCCACACGCTGCGGCAACTTCGCCGATGCCACTCGAGCAAACGCCGCCAAAAATTGAAGCGGCTGACTTGGATATCGCCTTCCGCGATTCAGAGTTCAAAATCGTGCCCCCGCAAAAAGAGCAAGCAGCGCCCGCTTTTGATATGAGCGCAACGACTATGCCGATGCGCATTGCCCCCACACCGGTGCAGGAGCCTGCGGCCGAGCCGTCCATGGACCTAGAGTTTGAGGATGTGACCAGGGCTTCTGATCTCACAACCAACACCGGTTCTGATGCCTTGTTCACTGAAGAGGGCTTGAGCAATTCGGGTCGTGCGCCGCTCTCGCAAGCAGCACCAGTCCCCACTTTTGATTTGGGTGACTTGTCACTTGATCTAGATGGAGATGTTGCGCCTGTCGTGAGCGCAGCAGCCCCAGCCCCAGCGGTTTCTGACCCTTGGATGACCAAGTTGGAGTTGGCTCGCGAATTTGCCGCTTTGGGCGATAACGAGGGCGCGCGCGGTTTGGCTGAAGAAGTCGTAGCCAATGCGCCAGACGCGATTGCTAACCAAGCGCGTACTTTTATAGCTACTATGATTTGAGTGGATAGACACTGGACACGCAAACTGCAACACCGCACCGAATAGCCCTTGGGCTGAGCTACCGAGGTACGCGTTACCAAGGGTGGCAAAGCCAACTCAGTGGGCTGACGGTGCAAGACCAACTCGAAAGCGCCTTAGGGCGCTTTTGTGCGCATGGTGCGCGCGTGTCGGTACATTGCGCGGGGCGTACCGATGCGGGCGTGCATGCTTTGCAACAAGTGGTGCATTTCGATACGACTTTGGTGCGCGAAATGGCCTCTTGGGTGCGCGGTGTGAATCGTTATCTGCCCGATGACATTGCGGTGCGCTGGGCGCAAAGCGTGCCTGCAGACTTTCATTGCCGCTCGCAAGCCATCACGCGTCGCTATGTCTATGTGCTGCTCGATTCACCAGTACGCCCCGCTTTAGGCGCGCACCGGGTCGGCTGGACTTTTCGTCCGGTGGATGAGAAGGCCATGCAGCAAGCGGCAAGTGCTTTATTGGGCGAGCACGATTTCTCGTCATTCCGCGCAGCAGCTTGCCAAGCGCTCAGCCCGGTCAAAACGCTGCATAAACTGAACATTAGGCGGCAGGGCGATTTGGTTTTGTGCGAATTTGAAGCCAGCGCTTTTTTGCACCATATGGTGCGCAATATCATGGCTTGTTTGCTGGCGGTGGGGCGCGGTAGCCAGCCTGTGGCTTGGATGGCCGAGGTCTTAGCCGCAAAGAATCGTTTGGCTGCGGCGGCTACTTTCGCGCCTGATGGCTTGTATTTTTTAGGGCCGCGTTACGCGCCCCATTGGGGCCTGCCCGACTTGTACGACTCTGACAATCTATTGGCGGCTTTGCTCAGCTAGCGTTTTTCGCAGCTAGCGTTTTGCTCAGTATTGGCCGCAGCTTGCAAACGCTGGTATTTGGCTAGTAATTGCTCGGCACTCTCAGCATGTGCGGGGTCTTGCGGTATGCAATCGACAGGGCAAAGCTGCACACATTGCGGCTCGTCAAAGTGCCCCATGCATTCGGTGCATTTGTCGGGGTCTATGACATAGTAATCCGCGCCCATACTGATAGCCTGGTTCGGGCAGGCCGGTTCGCAAACATCGCAATTGATACAGGTGTCGAGTATGGTTAAAGCCATGGGGTTCGCCGCTCTCAGGCTTGCACTTTGGCCAATGCCGCTGCGACAGCAGGGCTGACCAAATGGCTGACTTCGCCGCTTAAGCGACTGATCTCGCGCACCAAGGTCGAGCTGATGCATTGCACCTGTGGATCGGGCAGCATAAAAATAGTTTCGACCTCGTGAGCCAGCTTGCGATTCATTTGCGCCATTTGGCTTTCATAGTCGAAGTCGGTGCCATTGCGCACGCCGCGCACAATGGTTTGCGCGCCCGTTTGGCGGCAGCAATCCACAATCAAACCATCCATAGCTATGACCTCAATGCCCTCTTGCGGCAGGCTGGCTTGTACCAGCGCGATGCGTTCGGCTTGGCTAAACAAAGTCTTTTTGTGGTGTCCAGCAGCCACGGCAATATAGAGCCGATCAAACAAAGTGCGGGCGCGCAAAATGACATCCATATGACCCAAAGTGATGGGGTCAAAAGTACCACTGTAAATGCCGATTCTTTGCATGGGTGCTTTAAAAACCTATGGCGTAGCCAATAACGACGCCGATGAGAAAGCAAGCGGCAATGAGTGCGAGCAAAAACGGCAGGTAGCGTGTGCCGCGCAGAGCGGAGTGACTGGTATCCATGGGCTAATTATGCCCTTTTGAAGTTGGCCAGTAAAAGCCCCGTCCCTATAAAAAGTGCGGCTAAGCTGCGGTTAATGTATTTGATTTGGCGCGGCGTACGCAAAAATTTCAAAATACGCGCCGCCAGCACGGTGTAACCTGACATGACGACGAAGTCTGTCAGCACCAAGGTGAGGCCGCAGATGGCGTATTGCAGCGCCAGTGGTTTGTGTATGTCAATAAATTGTGGCAACACCGCCAGCATAAACACTATGCCTTTGGGGTTGCTGGCATGGATCAAAAAGCTTTTGATGAAGAGCTGGCCCGGGCTGATGGCGCTGACCGCGCCCAGCTCTATTTGGCTGCTTGGCGCGCGCCAATAGCTGATGCCCAACCAAATCAAATAGGCCACGCCAAAGTATTTGATCAGCGTGAACGCGGTTTGCGAGGCCGCCAAAAGCGCGCCCAAGCCAAGCGCAACGATCAGCACCAAAAAGACAATCCCGGTGAGCAAACCAGCGATGTTGTACAGCCCGAAGCGGTAGCCGTAACGCATACCGCAATCCATAGAAACGACGGCACCCGGCCCCGGCGAAAGGCTAATAACCCAGGCGGCTAGAAAAAACTGCAGCCAAACGGCCAGACTCATGCACGCGCTCGGGTGCGTACCTCGGCGATGGCGGCGGCATAACGCTCTTTGATCTCGGCGCGGCTGCCTACCGTCATGTGCAGATTGCTGATCAAGCCATTTTTCAAGCCATAAATCCAGCCATGGATATGCAGTTTCTGGCCGTTTTCCCAAGCCTCTTGCACGACCGAGGTGCGCGCCGCGTTCAGGGTTTGTTCGATCACATTGAGCTCACACAACACATCGTGGTACATCTCGGGCGGGAATTCGAGCAGCAGTTCCCAATGGCGATTGCGCACATCTTTGATGTGGCGAATCCAGTTGTCAGCCAAACCGATGCGGTCTTTGCTCAAGGCCGCTTTCACACCGCCACAGCCGTAGTGGCCCACCACCATGATGTGTTCCACCTTGAGCGCATCCACCGCGTACTGCACCGTCGAGAGCATATTCAAATCGCTGTGAACCACCATATTGGCCACATTGCGGTGCACAAAAACTTCGCCTGGCGCTAAGCCCGTGATTTGGTTGGCGGGCACGCGGCTGTCAGAGCAACCGATCCACATGAACTGCGGGTTTTGTTGCTGCATCAAGGCGGTAAAAAAGTCGGGTTTTTGCTGAACGGCCTCTGCGGCCCATTGCTGGTTGAATTTGAACAACTCTTCTAGATTGGTGGAGGTTGTCAGTTTGTTGGTGGTGTTGTTGCTGGTGGTCATAAATGGCTTTGGTGAAGAGTACGGGCTAATTTTATACACATCGAAGGCGGCGATAATGCGTGCAACACCATGTCTATACCCGAAAGCTTTATTTCCACCCTGATCGACCGCACCGATGTGGTCGAGGTGGTTGGCCGCCATGTGCAGCTGAAAAAAGCGGGCGCTAATTTTTTGGGTTTGTGTCCCTTTCACGGCGAAAAATCCCCGTCTTTTACGGTCAGCCCTGCCAAGCAGTTCTACCATTGCTTTGGTTGCGGGGTCAGTGGTAATGCCATCAAATTTTTGATGGAGTTCTCAGGCATGGGCTTTGTCGATGCCATCAAAGAGCTGGCCCAAGCCGCCGGTATGCCTGTGCCTGACGACGAGCGCACGCCGCAAGAGCGCGCGCGCGATGCCCAAGTGCAGGAGCGGCGCAAAACGATATATGAGGTTCTGGAGCAAGCCGCCAGCGCCTATGTGGGGTTTTTGAAAAAAACCACCAGCGCCCAAGACTACTTAAAAGGCCGTGGCTTAAGCGGCCAAATCGCCAAGCGTTTCCAACTGGGTTGGGCGCCCGCAGGCAAGCCCTTGGCGGGTGTGTTTGCTGATTACGCCGACCCACTGCTCGAAGAGTCTGGTCTGGTGGTAGCCAAAGAAGACGGCTGGCGCAATGACCGCTTTCGCGAGCGCATCATGTTCCCTATCCGCAATGTGCAGGGCCAGTGCATCGGCTTTGGCGGGCGCGTGCTGGGGCAGGGCGAGCCCAAGTATTTAAACTCGCCTGAGACGCCCGTCTTTAGCAAAGGGCGCGAGCTTTACGGCTTGTTTGAAAACCGTGCCGAGATCCAGCAGCAAGGCTTTGCGCTGGTGACCGAAGGCTATATGGATGTGGTCGCGCTGGCTCAGCACGGCATACACAATGCAGTGGCGAGTTTGGGCACAGCCTGCACGCCCGAGCATGTGCAAAAGCTGTTTCGCTTTACCGAGCAAATCGTCTTCAGTTTTGATGGTGACAAGGCCGGGCGCAAAGCGGGTGTGCGCGCTTTGACGGCGGTATTGCCACACGCCAGCGATACACGCATGGTGAAGTTTTTATTCTTGCCCGCCGAGCATGATCCCGACAGTTTTGTTGGCGAATACGGCAGCGATGCTTTTTATCGCTTGGTGCATGCCGCCATGCCGCTGTCGCGCTTTTTACTCGAATCAGCGCGTGAGAATTGCGATATGACGACGGCAGAAGGGCGCTCGCGCTTCGTCAGCTTGCTCAAACCCAATTGGGCGCTGTTGCCCGAGGGCGCGCTAAAAACCCAGCTGCTGGGCAGCATTGCCGACATGGCGGGCTTGGGTGCGCGCGAGTTGATGGAGCTGTGGGGTTTGGTGACAGCTGAGAGTGCTAAACCCAAATACAGCAAAGAGTATAAAAAAGATAGCTACTCAGGCAGCTTTGACGGAGAAAAAGGCTATAAAAGGCTTAAAAATCAGCCTTTATCAGCCTCTGCCTTGGCCAAAAACGCCGCCAGCCGCCGCAAACCCAATAGCCTGGACGATAGAGCGGTGCAAGTGCTGCTGACCGATATGGCGGTTTGGGATCGCCTGAGCGCGAGCCAAGCCCACACTCTGTGCCACTTGCCTGAGCCGCACGGCGCGATTTTTTCGTGGCTAGAGGCGCAATTGCTAGAGCACGGCGCCTTGCCTTGGGCGCAGCTGCGCTTGAGCCTGCCGCTGCACTTGGCGCAGGCGCAAGAAATGGTGGAGCGTTTGCCCGACTTGGCCGCGCGCCAGTTGCAGCAAGCGACCGAGCCAGAAAAAATGTTGGCGAGCGACTTGCAAGAGCTGCAAGGCATCGTGCTCGATATGGATTTGGCGGCGTGCAAAGAACGCGCCAAAGCGCTCGCGCTCACAGCCACGCAGCAGGCGGATGACTTTGTTTTGTACAAACAAGTCAGCGAAGAAATCCGGCTTTTAGAAGCGCAGAAAAAACTCTTGATGCAGCAAAGACTGCGCGAGGCGCGCGCCTCATGAGCCACGACGCCTACGCTGTTCGCCGCGCCGCCCGTAGCGAGTTTTTAGCCGTGCGCGGGGTGAATTACCACCTGCGAATTTGGGGCGAGCCGCAAGCCGGGCAAGTGCCGTTGGTCTTGTTGCACGGTTGGATGGACATAGCCGCGTCCTTCCAATTCATCGTCGATCAGTTGGCGGCTGAGCGCTACATCATCGCGCCAGATTGGCGCGGCTTTGGCCTTTCCGCTTGCGAGCAAGACAATTTTTACTTTCCTGATTATTTGGCCGATCTCGATGCGATCTTGGCGCACTATGTGCCAAGCGGCGCGATCGATTTGGTGGGACATAGCATGGGCGCCCACGCCGCGCTTTTGTATGCCGCCGCGCGGCCCGACAAGATTCGCAAATTGGTGAACCTCGAAGGCTTTGGCGCACCCGCCGCGCAAGCCGATGAAGCGCCTGGACGCTACACGCGCTGGCTGAATGAATTGCAGGGTCTGCGAAGCGGCACGCTGAATTTGACCTCGTATGCCGATGCCGCCGCTGTAGCTGCCCGTTTGATGAAAACCAATCCGCGCTTGCTGCCCAGCCATGCCGACTGGTTGGCGCAGCACTGGGCGCAGCCCGATAGCGCTGGCCGCTGGCATATCTTGGGCGCGGTCGGACACAAAGTCATCAGCCCCTTGCTGTTTCGGGTGGAAGAGGTGCAGGCTTGCTATGCGGCCATCAAGGCGCCCACACTCACGCTCTTGGCGCAAGACAATCAACTGCACCACTGGGTCGGTGGTGCCTACACCTTGGCCGAATACCGGCAGCGCTTGACGCATATTGCGAATAACCGCAGCGTGGATATTGCCGACGCGGGGCATATGCTGCACCACGATCAACCCGCCCAAGTGGCGGCGCTGATTGAAGCGTTTTTAGGCCAGCCTTAAAGCGCGGAAATAGAAGTTAGCCAACCGTGCGCGTTTGGCGCAAGCGCTCGCGGGCGATTTGTGCCGCTTCGCTGGCTGGGTAGGCTTTGGTCAGGTTCTCCAGCGTGCGCTTGGCTTCAGCCCGATTGCCCATTTCGAGCTGGCTGTTGGCAATAGACAAAGCCGCTTCGCTGGCTTTGGGGTTGGTGGGCGCAGTCGCAATCACGCGCTTGAAGTTTTTGATCGCATCCGCGTAGCGCTTTTGCGCGTACTGGCTGTTGCCCAGCCAGTAATAAGCCCAAGGCGCGTAGGCGCTGTTCGGGTATTGCTCGAGCAAGAAGGCAAAGCTACGCTGCGCTTCCGCAAAAGTGCCGCTCTGGAATAAACCCAGCGCTGTGTCGTATTGTTTTTTCTCAGCCGCGGTGGTGCTGATGGCCACGCCATCTAAGCGCACAGACAGAGCAGGCGTTTGTGGTGCTGCCGAGCTGATGTCTATGCCAACGGCTTCGCTGGTGCTGGCTGCGGCAGTGGGCAGGGCTTTGGTATCTTGCAACTGTTTTTGCAGCTCTTCAATTTTGCCGGTTTGCTGCGAATGGCTTTGTTTCAGTTCTTCGATTTGGTTTTGCAAAGACAGCAAGCTGCGGTGCAAGCCTTCGGTTTGCTCCATCAGTTTGGCGATCTCAGCGGTGTTGCTATCGCCTTGGGCTTTGACTTCGCTGCGCAAATCCAAAATCGCTTGGCGCGCCTCGTTGTCACTAAAAATCCCAGCCTGAGCGGCGCTCATGGCAAAGGGGGTCAAGCACAGGCACAAGGCCAAGGCCCAGCTGCGCGGCTGAATGGCGAGCTTCAAAGTGTTCATAGAAAAGTCCTTTAAGCGGCGGCTAGAAGCCAGTAACTGATATATAAATGATAGCTGCTGTGGCAGCATTTGCGCGGATAAGTCTGCAATTATATGTAAAGAGCTGCTTTACTCGCGGTGGTAGGGGTGATTGGCCAGCACGGACCAAGCGCGGTAGATTTGCTCAATCAGCAGCACGCGCACCATGGCGTGGGGCAGGGTCATGTCGGATATACGCATCAGCAGCTGCGCCTTGGCTTTGATCTCGGGGTCTAGGCCGTCGGCGCCGCCAATGACAAAAGCGACATCGCTGCCACTGTCTTGACAGCCTTTCAGCACTTGGGCCAGGGCGTGGGTGCTCAAGCCTTTGCCGCGCTCATCGAGCACGATGGTGTAGCTTTGTTTGCCCATGCCTGTTAGCGCGTCTTGAATGCGCTGGCCTTCGCTTTGCATCACGCTGGCGGTATTACTCAGGCTGCTGCGCGGCGTGGCTTTGAGGGCTTTGCAGGCAAACTTCCACTCGGGCGGCATGCGCTTGGCGTAATCGTCATAGGCGCTTTGTGCCCACGCGGGCATTTTTTGCCCAATGGCGATGATGTTGACTCGCATAAGTGCTGCAATTTAGCTAAGTGCCAAAACAAAAGCCCCGAGATGGGGCTCTGCGCTTCAAGACTTTTTGCTTTAAGACTTTTTCGCGACAGCTTTTTTAGCTGGGGCTTTCTTGATTGCTGCCGTTTTGGCGGGAGTCGCAGCTTTGGCCGGAGCTTTCTTCGCCGCAACCGTTTTAGCGGGTGCTTTTTTGGCGGCTACTTTTTTAGCTGCTACTTTGGTCGCTGGGGCTGAAGACGCCAAAGTTTTGCTCGCTACTTTTTTAGCAACAGTCTTTTTGGCTACTACTTTGGGTGCAGGTGCGTCTTTGATGGCTTTAGTCGTCGCGCGGCTAGATGTTTTTGCCACCGTTTTTGTCGCAGCTTTTTTAGCTGGTGCTTTCTTCGCGGCGGCTTTTACAGCAATCTCAGCATCTTCTATCTTCTGCGCAGTTTTAGCGGCGGTTTTGCTCGCTGCTGGCTTGCTGGCTTTAGCGACAAGCTTGCCGCCCCACAATTCTTCGAGGTTGTAGTACTCGCGAATCACAGGTTGCATGATGTGCACGACGGCGGCGCCGCAATCCACAATGATCCACTCGCCGTTTTCTTCGCCCTCGATGCGTGGCTTGGGAAAGCCCGCTTTCTTCACGCTCTCAGATACGCTCATGGCCAAAGACTTGGTTTGGCGATTGCTGTTACCGCTGGCGATGGCAACGCGCTCGAACAAAGCCGAAAGCCCTTCGGTGTCGAACATCTGTATGCCGACTGCTTTGATCTTCTCAAGGCCATCAAAAATGGCTTTCTCGAGTTCGGCGATTTGGAAAAAAGGTTTTTTAGCGGTAGCCATTAGGGTGCGGTATTCGGGTTGGAGCCATAAAGCCGATGAGCGACCATATAGCGTAAGACAGGCATTTCGAGCAGCTGGGCGCTGGACTCTTCTAGGATGCGATTATCCTCTGCATTGGCCAGTCTGCAAAGGTTTGCAGCCGCCCAAGCGCGAATTTGCGTGGATGAAACGCGTGGAATCGGTGTTTTTAGGCGCAGCAAGCGCGGGCAAAGGGTCATATTGGCCGCCAGTTGCGCGTTTTGCTCAGGCAGTAGCGCGCGATCGGCCAAGACGACGCAGACCTTGGCCAGCAGCTCTTGCCAGCGCCGCCAGCTGCGTATGGCTGCGAGTTGATCTGCGCCCAGCACCAAATGCCAGTCTATGGGCTGCGCGGCTTGCGCCTCTAGGCGCTCCAGCGTTTCTATCGTGTAGTGCGGCCCTGGGCTGTCGATCTCAGCGCGGCTGATCTGCACTTGCGGCAGTTTGCCAAATGCCAATTGCGCCATCGCCACGCGCTGCTCAGGTAGGCTTAAAACGCGGCTTTTATGCGGCGCTTGGCCTGTGGGCACCAGCAAAATTTGGTCTAGCGCCAACTCCTTGTTCAGCGCTTGCAAAATAGCCGCATGACCCGCGTGCGGCGGATCGAAGGAACCGCCATAAAAGGCGATTTTTTTAGCGGTTGGCATGGGACAAGTCGGCGCTTAAAGCCAATCGCGCACGGGCAAAAACTGCTCAGTTAAATTGCGCTCAGGGCTGCCCAGCGGCCATTCTTTTTGATAAGCCCACGAACACTGCGGCGGCATGGACAGCAAAATCGACTCGGTGCGCCCGCCCGACTGCAAGCCAAAGTGCGTGCCACGGTCTAAGACCAAATTGAACTCGACATAACGGCCACGGCGGTAGAGCTGGAACTCGCGCTCGCGCTCGCCATAGGCCATGTCTTTGCGCTTGTGCACGATGGGCAAATA
>CAZUUN010000015.1:0-19364 GCA_964622735.1 uncultured Burkholderiaceae bacterium
TAGCGGCTGACGCGATAGGGTTCGGCAAAAGCACAGAAGTCGGCTTCGGCGCGCGCGGCGGCGATCCAAGCCTGCATCGCAGGGTGCTGTTGCATATGCTGAATATAAGGCGTGAGCGCCGCATCCAGCGGCAAGCCATAGGTGACGCAGCGCATGATGACGGGGGCGAAGTAAGCATCGGCTATGCAAAACTCGCCAAATAAATAAGGGCCACCCGAGCGCGCCAGTAGCTCGCGCCACATGGCGCTGATGCGGGCGAGATCGGCGACGAGGGCGGGCTGATCGCGCAACAAGAGGGCGCCGATGTGGCGCAAGTCGGCTTCGATATTCATGCTGCAATGGCTGCGCAGGGCGGCAAAGCCGCTGTGCATCTCGGCGCAAATGCTGCGGGCGCGCGCTCGTGCGGCGCGGTCGACGGGCCATAAATGGTGTTGCGGAAATTTTTCGGCCAAGTATTCGGCGATCGCCAAGCTGTCCCAGACCAGCAAGTCGCCGTCTTGCAAAGCTGGCACTTTGCCCGTGGGGTTGACGGCCAAGATGGCGCGCTTGAAGTCCGAGTCGGCGGCGAAAGAGTCGAGCCGCAGCGCTACTTCTTCAAAAGCCAGCCCGAAATGCCGCATCAGCACCCAGGGGCGCATAGACCATGAGGAGTAGTTCTTATTGGCAATAAATAAACGCATCCTCGGCTCCTTGTGCTGGTTTAAAGTGCGCTGACGCTATTTTTATGATAGCTGTTCAGGCAGGATTGACGGCTTAAATGGCTTTTTTTATCTTGAATATACGACTTATTAGGTGGTTTTGGCTTCAATAGTGCTCTAAGTGCTTGATCTGTATGGTTTGCTGAGTTTTGTTTTGGGGTTTTCCCCTTAAACGCGCCCCGGCCAGCCATGCTGACACTTTACTCGCCTACAATCCACCGCGCTCACAAGCTGAGAGCGCAGTAGGAAAAATATGTCACAAAATTTGATTCCAGCCACGATTTTGACTGGGTTCTTGGGCTCTGGAAAAACCACTTTGCTCAAGCGCGTATTGAGCGAAAACCACGGCCTGAAGATTGCCGTGATTGAAAACGAATTCGGTGAAGAGAACATCGACAATGAAATTTTGGTCAGCGAGACGCGCGAACAAATCGTGCAACTCTCGAACGGTTGCGTTTGCTGCACCATCCGTGAAGATTTGCGCTCGGCCCTGATCGATTTGGCGAACAAACGCAAAGCGGGCGAGTTGTCCTTTGATCGCGTCGTGATCGAGACCACCGGCGTGGCCGACCCGACGCCCGTGGCGCAAACCTTCTTTATGGATGATGAAGTGGCCGAGCGCTATATGCTCGACTCGGTCATCACCTTGGTCGATGCTTACCACGCTGACAAACAACTGAGCGATCGCCAAGAGGCGCGCAAGCAAGTCGGTTTTGCGGACCAAATCTTTATCAGCAAAGCTGATTTGGTGGGTGCAGACAAGCTGCGCCATCTGCAAGAGCGCCTGCATGCCATGAACCCGCGCGCGAAACAAAGCGTGGTGCATTTTGGTCAAGTGCCGATCAACCAAGTGCTGGATTTGAAAGGCTTCAACCTCAACGCCTTGTTGGATGTCGAGCCTGACTTTTTGCAGCCCGAAGCCGCGCATGAACATGTGCATGACGAGCACTGCGGCCACGCCCACGGCCATGGCGCAGACGATCATGTACACGACGAGCATTGTGGCCACGACCATGCGCACGGCGCTCATGGCCACGCGCAGCAGCACAACCCGCCTCATGGCGCGCCTGGGCATGTGCACGGCCCTGACTGCGGCGATCATGGTCATCACCATGCGCATGATGACGATGTCAAGAGCTTTGTTTTTAAAACCAAGCGCCAGCTCGACCCGGCCAAGCTCGAAGACTTCCTCGGTGCGATTTTGCAAGTCTATGGCCCCAAAATGTTGCGCTATAAAGGCGTGTTAGACATGAAGGGCACCGAGAAAAAAGTCATCTTCCAAGGCGTGCACGAATTGATGGGCACAGACCTAGGCCCCGCATGGCAAAAAAACGAAGTGCGCGAGAGCAAAATGGTCTTTATCGGCATAGACTTGCCCAAGGACATCTTGCTTCAAGGTCTGGAGCAATGCCAAGTTTGACGATTTTCTTTTAGGATTCCGCGCCCATCGCCTTAGTTAGGCCGTATTACTCGATATAAAAACACAGAGGAGATCACACCCGTGAAGACAACAGCCGCCAGTAAAACCAAGAAACCCGCCAGCGTCGCCAAGTCCAAAACGGTGGTGAAAAAATCGGTGCCGAGTAAAAAAGCAGTAGCGAAAAAAGCGCCTGCTAAAAAAGCTGTGGCGGCTAAAAAGCCCGCAGCCAAAAAAGCCGTGACCGTCAAAAAGCCAGTCGCGACAAAAGCCACCCCAGCTAAAAAAGCCGCCCCAGCTAAAAAAGCAGCGCCAGCCAAAAAAGTTGTCGCTAAAGTTGTTGTTAAGAAAGCAGCAGCCAAAAAAGCCGTAGTCGCTAAAAAATCGGTCGCCACAAAAGCCGTGGCTGTGAAAAAACCCCTTGCCAAAAAAGCAGTGGTCGCCAAAAAGACAGTAGCGAAAAAACCGCTGGTGAAAAAACCTTTAGCACCGGCTAAAAAAGCCCTGTCCGTCAAGGCCGCAGCCCCCGCCAAGTCGGTCAAAAATGCCAAAGCGGCAGCCGTCAAAGTTCCAGTGAAACCCCCAGTTAAAGCAGCGAGCAAAGTGGCGACCAAAGTACCGAGTAAATCCCCCATCAAGGCACCAGCCAAAGCGGCGCCTAAACCTGCGACCAAGGCAGCAGCTGCCAGCCCAGCGGCCAAAGTGCCTGCTGCGCCAGCCACGACGCCAGGTCGCGTTAGCCGAACATCGGGCAAGCCTTCTGGCAAACCCATAGTCCCCACCACCACATTTGCAAATCCACAAAGTAATTCAATGGCAGTTGTTAGAAATCCTGTGATACCGCACCTCGTTCATGTCGCGGTCAAGAAAAACCCCAAGCTGGTAGACAGCTGGAAAAAGAAAAGTGTTGAAGAGTTGAGCGACGAAGAAATCATCGCCATGCCTGATGACGAATATATGAATGCCGTGCAGTTGGCTTACTTTCGTCACAAACTGGTTGAGAACAAGAACAGTATATTGGCCAGTGCCGATCGCACCACCGAAAACCTGAAAGAAGACAGCTCCATCGTGCCCGATCCAGCTGATCGCGCAACGATCGAAGAAGAGCACGCCCTAGAGTTGCGCACGCGCGACCGCGAGCGTAAACTGCTGAAGAAAATCGAGCAATCGATTGCCCGCATTGATGCGGGTGATTATGGTTACTGTGATGAAACGGGCGAGCCCATAGGCGTGTCGCGTTTGTTGGCGCGCCCAACGGCTTCTTTGTCGCTGGAAGCCCAGACGCGCCGCGAAATGAAGCAAAAAATGTTTGGTGACTAAAAGTCCAGCGCGGCGCATTTTTAGCCCGCGCTTCTTGCGCACCGACAAGAGATACCAGGAGTTCATACATGGCAGGTTCAGATTTCACAAGTGGCGGCGGTGGCGGCGGCTTTTTGGCGCGTGTCGCCAAGCTGGTGAAGCCGTCTGGCCAGGCCACGAGTTGGAATGATCTGGACTTGAAAGCGGCCAGCAGCATGGGCGCTGACCAAGATGTGGCTTATTCCAAAGCGGCGATGAAGGACATGATGGAGCGCAAGCGCCACAATGACTTTGTCCGCAAGCGCGAGTTTGAAATGCTGCGCAAAATTCGCCGCCGCGAACGCGGACTGGAGGGCGAAACCAGCATGCGCCCGTCCTTCTTTGTCAGCAGCATGAACTATTCGCGCCCCGCGAGTGAACGCGAGCAAACGCTTAAAAAGATCGATGAGATCGAAGAGCAAATGTCTAAGCAATGGTGGCAAACCAAGCATGGCAATAGCACGCAAGGCGCGCCTTTGGTTTCAGGTGCAGGTGCTTTGCCCAATCGACCATCAGCTTCGCAAGCCGCAGCCTTGCAAAAATCGCCTGCTTACAGCAAAACCGAGCCCGTCAGTTTGGAGCAGGCAAAGCACCAGACGACTGCCGCCCAACTGCCTTCGGGCGCTGCCGCTGGCACGGTTGCTCCCGTCGCTGTAGAAGGTGGTTTGCAAGGCAGAACGCACAGCTCACCGCTGGAGATACGCTCCAGCACCGAAGCGGTGTCGCTGATTTTTCCGCCTGGCACGCCGCCAGCGGAGTCGCCCGCACATGCTTGGACGCATCAAGGCATCTCTTCATTCTCGCCCGCCAAAGACTACGCGCTTGAGGTCGAGGAAGTCGTGCACGACCCCGAGTTAGAAGAAGCCGCGATTTTGTTTGCCAATGGCGATGATGCCGCCGCTGAAGCTTCCCTTGTGGATGCGGTGAGCGCCGCAGGCCCGCGCCAAACGCATGAGCCGACTTGGCTGACTTTGTTTGACTACTACCGCGCGACGGGTAATCAGGCTAAGTTTGATGAAATGTCGATGGATTTTGCGGGGCGCTTTGACCGCTCCGCGCCACAATGGTTCTCCTTGCCCGAAATGTTGGGCATTCAGACCAGCGCGGCTACAGCTGCACCCGCCATCCAAAAAGCCTACGATTGGCGCGCACCGGTCGTCATGGGGCCGCAAACCATTCCCACCATGTTGGCCATCTTGGCCAAGGCACCACAACCTTGGCGCATTGATTGGGGACAACTTCGCACCATTGAAGACGCCGCGGTTCCGCTGCTGCAAAAAACTGCCAGTGAATGGGTCGGTAGCCCAGTCGAGTTGCACTTTATGGGCGTGGATAATTTAGACAAAGCCTTGATGCAAGGCACGACTGCGGGCGACAGCACGGATTCGCAAGAACGCTGGAATCTGCGTCTGTTGATGATGCGTTTGATGCAACGCGATGACGATTTCGAAGGCTTGGCCTTGGAGTTCTGCGTCGCCTTTGAAGTCTCGCCACCAGCCTGGGAGCGCACCCAAAACAAATACAAATGTTTGGATGAGCGCGAGGACGAGCAAGATGTGATGGTGGGTCACACCATCATCGATTCGATGTTGATGGACGATGCCGGGCGTGCCGATTTTGGGCATTCGCGCATGATGGCGGGCGTCGAACTGGCGGGTCAAATCCATGGCGATGCCAGTGCGGTGTTGGCACAACTGGAAGCCCGTCGCCAAGGTCACGGCATTTTGGTGGTCGAGTGCGGCAAATTGATGCGCATCGACTTCTCAGCCGCGGGCAATATTTTGAACTGGGTGATAGAGAAAAAAAGCGATGGCGTGGAAGTGCATTTCAGCAATGTCCACCGTCTCGTGGCTGCTCTGTTCAACGCGCTGGGCATCAGCGAGCAAGCGCGCGTGAGTGTGCGCAGCAATTAAAACCAAAACAATATGTTATTAGAAGCCAAGAGTGCACAGTTGGTGCTGCTCGATTTTCAGACTGCCCATAGCCAAGCTTTGCCTGAGAGCGCTGCCTTGCTGGTCAAGGCTGAGCGTTTGCTCAAGCTGGCCCAGCTATTCGGCGTGCCCGCCATCAGCGCGCAGTTGCCAGCTGAGCTGCTGGGCGATTTTGCGCCAGCCTTGCAGCAGCCTGGCGCGCGCCACATCGTGCGCACGCCGTATAGCGCTGTGGCGATGCAGGGCGCGAATATTTTGGGGCTGCTCGAAGCGGCCGACCAAAGCCCCAAAGGCAGCAATGCCCGCAGCCTGCCCAAGCATTTGCAAAAAGCGGCGGCTGAGCCGCGCAGCGACATCGTGTTGGCCGGTTGGCAAACGCATGGTGCGGTGATGCAAACCGCACTCGATTTGATCGAGCAAGAGTGGGAAGTCTGTGTGGTGGTCGATGTTTGCGCCGCGCGCAGCAGCCGTGACCACGACGCCGCTCTCGACCGTTTGGCCGGGCAGGGTGTGGAGTTGATCAGCTTTGAAATGCTGGCGCTCGAATGGCTGGGTGATACCCAGCACAAATACATGGCGCAAGTGCAAGCGCTGCTGCAAGCGGCCTGATCAAAGCCCGCGCTGCGCCTTCGCGCGCGCCAGCGCTGCAGCCACCACCGCCTTCTTTTTTTCTAACTCGGCACTGTCGCTGATTTTGCTGTGGGCGCCGATGTCTTGCGCCTTGGCATTGAGGGCGACGATGCGCTTCGTGTCGCGGCGCTCGGCTTGTTGCGCCAAGCGCTCTTGGTGCTGGGCATAGTGCCCACGCGCCGTTTGCGCTTGCGCGGTGCTCCACGCTTGCCAGCCGGTTTGCGCTGGCGTGGCAATTTCAATCTCGATGCAATCAACGGGGCAGGCAGGGATGCATAATTCGCAGCCCGTGCAGCGGTCCTCGATGATGGTGTGCATGAATTTGTTCGAGCCGATGATGGCATCGACTGGACAGGCTTTGATGCACAAGGTGCAGCCTATGCACCAATCCTCGTCTATGAAGGCGACGGTGCGCTCTTGCTCGCGCCCAAACGCAGGATTCAGAGGCTTTTCAGTCTTGCCCGTGAGCGCGGCCAAGCTAGCAACACCCGCCTGCCCACCGGGCGGGCATTGGTTGATGTCGGCACTGCCATCCGCTATCGCGGCCGCATAAGCCGCGCAATCGGGGTAGCCGCAGCGCTGGCACTGCGTTTGCGGCAGCGCATCCAGTATGGCTGCGACCAGCGGCTGCACTTAGGCCTCGGCTTTAGGCGGCAAGCTTGGGAAGCTAGGCTGAGCGGCTACCGCTTTTTGTGCGGCGGCTTTTTTCGGCGCTGCCTTTGTAGGAGTTGCTTTTGTAGGGGCTACTTTTTTTGCGGGTGCTTTTTGCACCGCTGTTGCTTGGGCGGCGCTGACGGCAGCTTTTTTCGGCGCTGCTTTTTGAGTCATTGTGCGCGTTGCTTTGGCGGCTGGGCCGGCTGCAACAGCCTTCGTCGTCGCTACTTTTTTACTAGCTGCTGTGGCAGGTTTGGCGGCCTTTACAGCCTTTTTTGTGCTTGATTTCTTATCGGCGGCCAAGATGAAGTCGCGCACTTGTGGGTAGACCACTTCGCGCCATTTACTGCCCGAGAAAATGCCGTAATGACCCGCGCCGGCCACTTGCACATGTTGGCGCTGCGATGCCGGAATGTTTTTGCACAAACCATGCGCAGCTTCGGTTTGGCCGTCGCCTGAAATATCATCCAACTCGCCCTCAACGGTGATGAGCGAGGTCTGCGCTGTAATGTCTTGCGGTTTGACGCGCTCGATTTTGCCTTCGGGGTTGCGTACATCCCAAGTGCCTTTGACCAAACGGAAGTCTTGGAACACGGCAGCCAAAGTTTCGAGGTAGTAACTGGCATCCATGTCGAGGACGGCGTTGTATTCATCGTAGAACTTGCGGTGCGCTTCAGCGCTGCGCTCGTCGCCTTTGACCAAATTTTTAAAGTAATCGTAATGGTTGTTGGCGTGGCGGCGCGGGTTCATGGCGACAAAGCCCGTGTGCTGCATAAAGCCTGGATACACCAAACGGCCCGCACCGGGGAAGTTAATTGGCACGCGGTAAATCACATTGTTCTCAAACCAGCTCAAAGGGCGTTCCATCGCCAAATTGTTCACGCTGGTGGGTGATTTGCGCGCATCGATAGGCCCACCCATCATGGTCATGCTGATCGGCGTTTTCTCGCCGCGGCTAGCCATAAGGGACACGGCTGCGAGCACCGGCACGGTCGGCTGGCAAACGCTCACGGTGTGGCAGTTGCCGTGGATGGCTTGAATGTGGCGGATGAACTCTTGCACATAGTTGACATAGTCGTCCAAGTTGAAAGTGCCGTCTTCTAAAGGCACCAAGCGCGCATTTTTCCAATCAGTGATAAAGACTTTGTGGTCCTTCAGCATGGTGCGCACGGTGTCGCGCAGCAGCGTGGCGTAGTGGCCTGAGAGCGGCGCTACGATCAAAACCACGGGCTGGTTTTTCATGCGTTCGAGCGTGGCTTTGTCATCGGTCAGGCGCTTAAAACGCAGCAACTGGCAAAAAGGCTTGTCCATGACCACGCGCTCGTGAATGGCGATTTTGACGCCTTCGGCCTCCACTTCGCGAATGTCGAACTCGGGCTTGACATAGTCTTTGCCCAAGCGGTACATCAAGTCGTAAGCTGCAGCAATTTTGGGCGAATAGCCCGAAGTCAAGGCGCCCAGCGGATTGATGGGATTGCGAAAAAGCTTGGAGCTGGCTTTGGCAAACTCTGCCAAGGGTTCCATCAGCGTGCGTTGGGTCTCGTAGATTTGGTACAGCATAAAAAAATCTCAAGCTAATTGTTGCAATGCAGCAATTTTAACGCTTATGCACCGGTCTTGTGTGACTCATTTTTTCATGCCGATACGCAGTGTGCACCGTATACTAGCGGCTTCGATTTAAGCAAAAACCATGCCCACTATGCGATCGCTGCTGCCACTTTTGTTTTCTGCTTTGAATAAGCCCTTGCTTTTGGCGCTGCTGCTGACCAGCACGGCTGCCCTGGCGGGCAAGGCTGACCAAGCCCAGCCCATGAATATTGAAGCTGACAGCCTGCGCTACGAAGATGGCAGCAAAACCAGCGTCTTCAGCGGCAATGTCTCTTTGAACAAAGGCAGCATCGTCATGCGCGGCGCGCGCCTAGAGGTGAGCCAAGACGCTGCGGGCAACCAAAATGCACAATTGCAAAGCGGCACAGGTCGCCCGGCTTTTTTCAGGCAAAAGCGGGATGTGGCGGGTGACGAATACATTGAAGCGCAAGCCGACCGCATCAGCTACGACAGCAAAACAGCCACCGTCAAGCTGATGGGCAAAGCCAGCCTGCGGCGTTTGAGCGGCAGCACCAAATTAGACGAAACCACGGGCGCGCTCATCACCTATAACGGCAACAGCGATGTCTTTACGGTCGATGGCGGCAGCAAACAAAATATGGGCGGCGCCAGCGTTGGCAGCACCGCCAATGGCCGCGTGCGTGTGACTTTGACCTCGCGCGCGGGCCAGGCTGAGATCGAGCAAGCGAATAAAAGCGCTGCCAGCAAAGCGGGCAGTGTGCCGCTCAAACCCAGCCGCCAATTGCCTGGAGTTGCGCCATGAGCTTGATGAGTCCCGCACCAGCTGTTTCTCACGACTTGCAGCCCGGCGCTGGCCGCTTGGTGGCCAAAGACCTGCGTAAAAGCTATGGCATGCGCACGGTGGTGAAAGACGCGGGCCTGTCGGTTTCTAAGGGCGAAGTCGTCGGTTTGCTCGGCCCCAATGGTGCGGGCAAAACCACTTGCTTTTACATGATTGTGGGTTTGATACGCGCCGACAGTGGCGAGCTGTGGATAGACGGCAAGCCCGCAGCGCACATGCCGATTCATCAGCGCGCCTTGCTGGGCTTGGGGTATTTGCCGCAAGAGGCCTCCATCTTTCGCAAGCTCAATGTGCAAGAAAACATCCAAGCCGTGCTGGAGCTGCAACGCAAACCCGATGGCAGCAGCCTGAGCAAAAGCGAAGTGAAGCAAGAGCTGGAGAAATTACTGGCCGACTTCAACATCGAGCGCCTGCGCACCACGGCGGCGCCGGCCTTGTCGGGCGGTGAGCGCCGCCGCGTAGAAATGGCGCGCGCTTTGGCGACCAACCCCCAATTTATTTTGTTAGACGAGCCTTTTGCGGGCGTCGATCCGATTGCGGTGATGGAGATCCAGCGCGCGATTGAGTTCTTAAAACGGCGCGGCATCGGCGTCTTGATCACCGACCACAATGTGCGCGAGACGCTGGGCATTTGCGACCACGCTTACATCATCAGCGAGGGCAGTGTGCTGACCCACGGCACACCAGCAGCGATTGTGGAGAACCCAGAAGTGCGGAGGGTCTATTTGGGTGAAAACTTCCGCATGTAAATGGCCCGCTGGGACAGTCACGCTCTGGTCTTGAGCGCCGCGCGATGAAAGTGGGACTTAACCTCAAGATTGGGCAGAGCCTTGCGCTCACGCCGCAGCTGCAGCAAGCCATCAAATTGCTGCAGCTGTCTAGCCTTGAGCTGCAGCAAGAGCTGCAAGCCATGCTGCAAGAAAATCCTTTTTTAGAGCTGGACGAAGACGAGCCGCCCGATGCGGCTGCGCCAGAGGCGAGCGCGTCGCTCGCTGATACAAGCGATGCAGCAGATTCAGGCGATGGCTTTGAAGCCGAGCCCGAACGCAATGCCGCCGACGGCCCCGATGACTGGAGCGGCGACGGCAGCCTAGACACCACGGTAGTGGCCGATGAGTGGGGCGATGATGCACCGCTGGGATTAACGCCCGGCGCCGAGGCGGATGACTTTGACCCCATGACCCTGCGCGCTGCGCACGAGAGTTTGCAAGACTATCTGCACCACCAAGCGCTGGGTTTGGGCGGCAGCGCGGCCGATCGGCAGGCGGTGTATTTCTTAATCGAGTCGCTCAACGACGACGGCTACCTCGAAGATTCGCTCGTGAGTTTGGCGCAAAGCATCAGCGGCAGCACCGACGAAGCCGATTTTGATGCATTAGAAGAGTTGCTCGACCAGCTCAAAATCGCGCTCAAACTGTTGCAAAGCCTAGAACCTGCGGGCGTGGGCGCACGCGACTTGGCCGAGTGCCTGAAGCTGCAACTGCTGCAACTGCCCGAGAGCGAGATGCGCCGCGCCGCGCTGCGCATTTGCGCCAGCAGCTTGCATTTGCTGGCCAAAAAAGATGTGCGCGCCTTGCTGCCTATTTGCGATGCGAGCGAAGAAGTGGTACGCGCCGCCATGCAGCAGATTGCGCGCTTAGAGCCCAAACCGGGCCGCCGTTTTGCGCAGGTCGAGCGCCATATCATCGTGCCCGATGTCATCGTCACCGCCAAAGGGCAGGGCAAAAGCACCGAGTTCTTGGTGCAAATCAACCCCGAGATCGTGCCGCGCGTGCGCGTGCACCAAGCCTATGCGCAAGCGCTCAAAGGCGGCAAGGGTGGTGACAAAGCGCAGCAAAGCCTGAACGACGCGCGCAATTTTGTGCGCAATATCCAGCAGCGCTTTGACACGATTTTGCGCACTGCTACCGTCATCGTCGAGCGCCAGCGCAGTTTCTTTTTGCATGGCGCGGTCAGTATGAAGCCTTTGATACTGCGCGAAGTCGCCGACGCGCTAGAGATGCACGAGTCCACCATCAGCCGCGTCACCACCAACAAATACATGGCCACGCCGCAAGGCACTTTCGAGTTCAAGCATTTCTTTGGCTCGAGCTTAGGCACGCAAAACGGCGGCAGCACTTCTAGCACCGCGGTGCGGGCGCTGCTGCGCCAGTTGATCGAGGCCGAAGAGAAAAGCAAACCGCTGTCTGACCATGCGCTGGCCGAGTTGCTCAGCGCCCAAGGCATAGACTGCGCGCGCCGCACCGTGGCCAAGTACCGTGAAGCCATGCGCATACCCCCAGCGAGTTTGCGTAAAGAGACTTAAAGCAAGAGTCACAAACGACAAAGCAGCTATTGAATCAATAGCTGCTCAGGCAGGTTTGGCGGCTTAAAATGCCTAAAACACTTATATTTTCTGACCCGTCATCAAGATCCAGCCATCCATGCGGGCGGCCACGCTGATGGCGAGGTAGGGCGCGTATGCCTCTTGCAGCTCTTCCTCTTGGCGCTCCAGAATGCCGGCCAAGACCAAATGCCCACCGGCTTGAAGGTGGCCGCACAAAAGCGGCGCCAAGACCTTCAAGGGCGACGCCAAAATGTTAGCTACCACCGTGTCATAAGTGCCGCTGGCCATATCGGGCAAACCGGTTTGCAACACGCCCGGCGCTACGCGGTTATTGGCGGCATTGTCTAGGCTGGCTTGCACGGCGGCGGGGTCAATATCGACCGCGTCGATGCTGGCCGCACCATACAAAGCCGCGCCTATGGCCAATATGCCGGAGCCGCAGCCGTAATCGAGCACGCGCTGGCCGCTGATGGGCTGGGTCGCCAGCCAGTGCAAACACATGCGCGTGGTGGGGTGGGTGCCCGTGCCAAAGGCCAGACCGGGGTCCAGCGTCATGACTTTTTTCGCTTGCGCGGGCGCTTGGTGCCAGCTCGGCACGATCCAAAACTCGGGCGTGATTTCGACAGGCTCAAACTGGCTTTGCGTCAGGCGCACCCAGTCTTGCTCGGCCACGGGTTCTAGGTGCAGCAGTTCGCTGCCCGCAAAAAAGTCTTGCGCGGCCAAGAGTGCCGCCGCTTCGCGGGCCGCAACTTCAGTCGCAAACAGCGCTTTGATGACGCTGCGCTGCCAGCCGTCTTTGGGCGGCGGCATACCGGGCTCGCCAAACAGCGCTTGCTCGGCTGGGGTTTGGGCATCGGCGTCTTCCACGCTGACGCTGAGTGCGTCGAGGGCGTCGAGCGCATCGCTGATGGTTTCAACCGCGTCTTCGGCACAGTGCAGGGTGAGTTCAAACATAGATAGGGGGATGATTAGGTTAAAAATAATAGCTGCTCAGGCAGGTTTGACGCCTTAAAAGCCTAAAAAACACCTGAAAAAACAAATAAAAGATCAGATTTTGCAAAAAACCTAAGAGTGAGGCCGATTTTCAGTGCGCTTGGCTGTTGGAGAAGATTTGAATGATGAGTACGCCCGCAACAATCAAGCCCATGCCGAGGAGGGCGGGCGCGTCTAAACGCTGTTGGAAAAACAAAAAAGCCACCAAGCTGATGAGAACGATGCCCGCGCCCGACCAAATGGCATAAGCCATGCCTATAGGTATGGTTTTGAGGGTGAGCGAGAGGCAGTAAAAGGCTAGGGCGTAGCCGCCGACCACTAATAAAGAGGGGCCGAGTTTGCTAAAGCCGTCCGAGGCTTTCAAAGCCGAGGTAGCGACGACCTCGGCGGCGATGGCGATAAAGAGTATGAGCCAGTGCATATTCTTTTATTTTTGAAGGGCTCGCAAGAGCTTCTGCCCAGCGCGGCCATCGGGCGTCCAGCCTGCGCGTTCTTGTTCGATCTGAATGGCCGTGCGTGTTTTTGCGCCTATCAAGCCATCGGCTGTGCCGATGTCGTGCCCGCGCTGTAACAGCAGGGTTTGCAGTTGGCGGTTTTCTGCGCGCGAGAGTCCGGCGTCGTCGGTCGGCCAAGGCGTGACAAAGCCGGGGCTTGCGCTGCTGTTGGCCAGCAAATCCGACAAGTGCGCAATCGCCAGCGCATAGTTCTCGCTGGCGTTGTAGCTGTACAGGGTTTCAAAATTCTTGCCGACTAAAAACGCGGGCCCTTGCGGCCCGCTGGGCAGCAGCAAACCGGCGCTGCTCATGCTGTCAGGCAGGGCGCGGCCATCGGCCAGCAGCAAGCCTTGGGCGCGCCAAGCGGCCAGCGGCATTTTGTCTTTGCGCGCGCTGCGAAAATCGGCGTGCGGCAAACGCACCTCAAAGCCCCAAGGCTCAGCCGTTTTATAACCCGCCTTGGCTAAAAAATTAGCGGTTGAGGCCAGCGCATCGGGCACGCTGTCCACAATATCGCGCTGGCCGTCGCCATCAAAGTCTTGCGCCAAACGCAAAAAGGTCGAGGGCATAAACTGCGTTTGCCCAAAAGCGCCCGCCCACGAGCCGTTTAGCTTGTCAGCTGCCACATCGCCACTTTGCACAATTTGCAGAGCGCTGGCGAACTCGGTACGGAAGTAAGTTTGGCGTCGGCCAAAGCAAGACAGCGTGCCCAAGGAGCGCAGCAGTGGTTTGCTGCCCAAGTTTTTGCCAAAATTGCTCTCCACGCCCCACACGCCCGCGACCACGGGCGCGGCCACGCCGTAGCGCTGGGCCACGCGCACCAAGGTGTCTTGCCACTGGGCCACCGCGGCGCGGCCATCGGCCACGCGCTCGGCATCGACCAGCACGGCCATATAGTCCCACACCGGCATGGTGAACTCGGGCTGCTTGTCTAAGAGCGGCAAAACGCTGGCGTCGGCCTGTAGCGGCAGGGCATATTGCTGCCAAGTTTGGGCACTGATGCGTTTGAAGACGGGGCTGCTTTGCAAATTGTCCAGGCAGTTTTGAAACTCTGCCGGAGCAATCTCGGGCGCGGCGCTTTGTGCGCTGCTGCCCGTTGCGGCGACGAGGCCCAGCAGTAGCCATCCCAGGGTGCGTAAATGCTGCATATATATAGTGTGTTGGCGGTGGCCGCTAGAAGCGGGGCCCGTGCTGTGCCTCAAACCCCAAGTTGGGTGGCGCGGCGCATGAGGAAAAGAAGGGTCTGCGGTGCAAGGCGAGGGCTTCTCTCCTGAACCGGGGTTCAGGTGGGCGAGTTCAGTGCCATCTTGGGATCATCTAACGCGAGACGATGCGCGCTGACGGCACAATTTACAAGCCCTTGCGTTTAAGCATTGGTTCAAGGAAGTGCAAAACCCCCGCACAAGAACCGCAGACGGGTCCATTTTAGCCCCTGCAAGCAGCGCTGGGCGTAGGTGGCGATTTATATCGCTGCAAAGGCAATAAACCCATTTTTCAGATCAAAAAACCCCTTTTAGGCCGTTGAGTCTGCCTAGGCAGCTATCAAAACAGTAGTTGTAAAGACGGTTTGCCCAAGCCGCAGCTAGGCGCTTAGCGTGCTTTGGGCAGGCAAATGGCGCGGCCCAGCATGGCGGGCGCGTCCCACCACTCTAATTTGGGGCGCTGTTGCAGGGTGCAGTAGTTTTGCGCGGCTATTTTGTCGAGTATCCGCAGCCCGCCCGCCATCACCAAACGCAGCTCTAGGCCAGCGCTGCCGCCTATACGGGCTGGCAAGGGGCGCCCCCGCAGCATGAGCTGGCGCGCCACAGCGCAGCACTGCGCCAGCAGCTTGCGCATGGCGGGGCTGCCTTGGCGCAGCAAAACATCCTCGCGGGCGAGGCCGTTCTTGCCCAGCAAATCCAGCGGCAGGTAATAGCGCTGGCGCGGCAAATCCACGCTCAAATCTTGCCAAAAGTTGATCAGCTGCAAGGCCGTGCAAATCGCATCGCTCTCGCGCAGTGCTTGCTCGCCCTGCACACCATATAGATGCAGCAGCAAGCGCCCGACTGGGTTGGCCGAGTGTTGGGCGTAATCGAACAGGCCCTGGTGGTTGGCGTACCAGCGGCCTTGGGCGGTGTAGCGCACATCTTGCTCAAAGGCGGTGATCAGGTCATCTAATAAAGCAACAGGCAGCTGGTGGCGTTTGATGACCGCGGCCAGCGGAATGAAAATCTCCGCCCAGCGCTCGGACAAAGGCGCCAGCGCCACACAGGCGTGCAGGTCGGCGCGAAACGCGGCCAGCGCGGCTAGGCGCTCGTGGCTGCTGGCATCGCCTTCATCAGCCAAGTCGTCGGCTTGGCGTGCAAAATGGTAAATGGCGACAATGGCGGGGCGCAAATGGGCAGGGCAAAGCCAACTAGCGACAGGAAAATTTTCGTAATGTTGGACAGCCATGCGGCCGATTCTCGCATGCGCGGCTCGGCCTTGATGTTGGGAAGTGTCAAATTTGAGCCGCTTCTAGCCGCTTTCTAAGTAAAGACCCTAGTCCTAACATGTTACAAATCAGAAAGAAAACATGCGCTAGAATTCGCCCAACCCAAAAAAGAACTGCTGGTTTATACAGCCTTTGGGTGCGAGGGAAGAAACTCTCTTGCGATCTGCTTTTTCTGCAAACACCTAGTAAACCCATAAGTTCGCAGATCAAGGCAAAAGTGTGATTGTGCTGGGCACGCTGCGGCGGCTTGGCACCTAGCTTGGATTTTGGTTCTGCGTGGGCACTAACAAAAAGCCTGTAGCCCGCAGCAGCCCTCTCTTGCTAGACCTCTTTTGCTCCACTCGCGGCTAGGGCCCACATTGGGCTTGAGTCTTGGTTAACTTGTTTCGCGTAGCGTGGGCTTATTAGTACTTACTAATAAGGTGGCTTTGAGCAGCTTGCTCTTAGCGCCTAGCCATGCAGCGCACAGTTAGGATCCTATGGCGTTTATGACTTATTTCCAACAATTTATCGTGAGCCGATCGCAATCGAGCCATGTGCTGCGCGCGTTCGCAGCCACGGTGGCTTTGCTCTTTGCTAGCTCTGTTTCCCAGGCCGATGTCTGGGGTTATGTGGATGCGGGTGGCGTTGGCCACTACGCCAACCACCAGGTTGACCCGCGTTATGTCTTGTTCTTTCGCGAAAAAACCAACAGCAAAGAGGCCCGCGCCATGCAGCGCACCTTGCTCGTTGCGGGCAAGCCGGTGAATGTCGCGCTCAACTTCAACGCCAACAACACCATCCCCGCGCAAAAGCTGGGCGGCAACTTGGCGGCGATTGCTACTTTCAACAAATCGGCCAACTTCAAGGCCATGCGTAAATTGCTGCAACAAGCGGCGGCCACCCACAAAGTGGATTACGAATTGCTGCAAGCCATGGTCGCGACCGAATCGGGCTTTGACCACACCGCTGTCAGCCCCAAAGGCGCGGTTGGCCTGATGCAGCTCATGCCGCCAACGGCTGAGCGCTTTGGCGTGCGCGCCGACAGTTTGGGCGACATCTCGACCAAACTGACCGACCCCAAAACCAACATCATGGCCGGGGCCAAATACATCAAATACCTGCTCAAAATGTTCCCCGGTCAGCCTGAGCTAGCCGTTGCGGCTTACAACGCGGGCGAGGGCAGCGTTAAACGCGCGGGCAACCAAGTGCCCGATTACCGCGAAACACAAAACTATGTGCGCTCGGTGCTGGGCTTGTACGCCAGCCTCAAACCCGGCGTGGCCATTCCTGACCTCAGCCTCTTGGGGCTGAAAGACCCGCAAGCCATTGCCGCAGCCAAAGCTGTGCAAATGGCTGCTGCCTTAGCCTTGGCCGACACGGGCGCTTATACCGCGGCTAAAACCACGGTCTCGCGCGCCTTTCAAGCGCCCAAAGCAGCCGTCGTCTTAACCGGTGGCAGCGCGCAAAACATGGCGCAGGTCGAAAGCGGGATGATCGCGACAAATTAATCGCGGCGAACTCAGCCCAATCTTTCTAAGCCCTAACTGGCAAGCGCCATTAAGCTTGCAGACACAAAAAAAGCGCCGCAAGGCGCTTTTTTCATGGGGCAAAGCCTGAAGGCTTGCGCTTAAAACGGCAGCTTCAAACCACCCGGCAAATTCATATTCGGCACGCCCACTTGCTTCATGCGTGCGTCGCTGGCTTCTTCGGCTTTTTTCGTCGCATCGTTCAGGGCCGCGGCAATCAGGTCTTCGAGCATGTCTTTCTCGTCCACCACAATCACGCTGGCATCGATCTCTACGCGTTTGACTTGGTGCTTGGCTGTCATGGTGATCTTCACCATGCCTGAGCCTGCTTCGCCCGTGACCTCAACATTGCCCAGCTCGTCTTGGGCTTTCTTCATATTCTCTTGCATGGCTTGCGCTTGCTTCATCAAACCGGCGAGTTGGCCTTTATTGAACATATTCTGTTGGTGCTTTCTATGAAAAATGCGAGCCCTAGGCTCTTGAGAGTAACAAATCCGCGTAGGCTTTATTTTAACTGTGGCAAGAGCTGCCTGCAGTCGCTGAACGAAGTCACGCTATGCCGCTTTGGGCTGAATGCTGCCTGGCACCACTTTGGCTTGCCAGTTGCCCAAAAGGTCTTGGACCACGGGCAGGGCGTAAAAGCTGGCCTCAGCCGCATTTTGCTGCGCCGCTTTGGCCGCTTGGCTGCGCTTGTGCCAATTGTCTTGCACCTCACCCAGCTCGACCCGCAGCAGGCAGGGCTGCTGCGCTTGCGTCAGCGCCGCTTGCAGCTTGCTGACCACAGCCTCGCTGCGCAGCAGGCCTTGCTCGACCCGCAGCGTGCGCCAGTCGGCACCCTCTGCGATGCATTCGGATTGTGTGGCTAACTCATAAGCCAAAGCGCTGAGCAACTGCGCGTCTAGCATCTGCTGCACCAGCGCTAACCAAGCGGCTTGCGCGGCGGGCGCGCTGGCGCTGTGATCGTGGCGCTGCTCGGTGCGGCTGCTGGGCGCGGTGTGCATATCGCGCACGGGCAAGTCCAGCAGGGCGGGCGCAGTAGTCGCCATTTCGACTTCGGCTACCACCGGTAAAGCGACAGCTTCTAACGCTTGATCGGCGACCACATGCGGCGCATCAGCGACTGCGGCCACATCTGCTACCGTTGCTTCCCTAGCTACCTCTGCAGGGCTTAAAACCGCATTTTTAAGGGTGTTTTCGGTCTTTTGAGCCGTCAAACCTGCCTGAGCAGCTATATTTTTAGTAGTTGTTTCTACGGTATCTGCTTGCTCTGTATCTCTCTGCGGCGGCGCTGTGGCCGTGCTTGCAGGCGCAGCAACTATGCTGGCCTTGTTAGCGCTGCTGGCCTCAGCCGTTTTCAGTGTTTTTTTTTCGGCTGTCGGGCTGGTCGCGCTGGGTTTAAAGCCCGCAGGCTTAAATGCCAACAAGCGCAGCAAACTCATCACCAAACCCGCGTACTCATCGGGCGCTAGCCCCAGCTCGGCGCGGCCATGGATGCACAGGCTATAGAGTAATTGCGTCTCATCGGCGGGCAGCGTCAGCGCTAGAGTAGCTATTTTCTGTTCGTCTTCGCTCAAGTTGCCCCAATTAGCCGAGTCCAGCGTTTGGTAGACCGCCATTTTTTGCAGCACGCTGGCCATGTCTTCCAGCGTATTGGCGGCTGACAAACCCGCCACGCGCAAATCATCAGCAATTTGCACCACGCGCTGGCCATCGCCACGGGCGAGTGCCCCTAGCAAATCAAAAATATAACTGTCATCGACCGCGCCCAGCATTTGCCGCACGGCAGCTTCGCTCAAATTGCCTGCGCCAAAGGCTATGCCTTGATCCGTCAGACTCAGCGCATCGCGCATAGAGCCACGCGCGGCTTTTGCTAGCAGGCGCAGAGCCGGTGCTTCAGCCGCCACGCCCTCAGTTTGCAGCACCGCTTGCAAATGCTCAAACACCGTCTCGGGCGCCATAGGTCGCAGATTAAATTGCAGGCAGCGGCTCAGCACCGTCACCGGTATTTTTTGTGGGTCAGTGGTGGCCAGCACAAACTTCAAATACTCGGGCGGCTCTTCCAGCGTTTTTAACATCGCGTTAAACGCCTGGTTGGTCAGCATGTGCACCTCGTCGATCATGAACACCTTGAAGCGCCCCTGCACGGGTTTGTACACCGCTTGCTCCAGCAGGCTTTGCACCTCATCCACGCCGCGGTTGCTGGCCGCGTCTAGCTCGGTGTAATCAACAAAACGGCCCGCATCAATCGCCGTACAAGCGGCGCACACGCCGCAGGGCTCAGCCGTAATGCCGCCTTGGCCGTCAGTGCCCAAGCAGTTCAAAGACTTGGCCAAAATACGCGAAATCGTGGTTTTGCCCACCCCGCGCGTGCCGGTAAATAAATAAGCATGGTGCAAACGCTGCTGCACCAGCGCGTTGCTGAGCGCCTGCACCACATGGTCTTGGCCTAACAACTGGGCAAAATTACGCGGGCGGTATTTACGGGCAAGAAC
>CAZUUN010000016.1:0-15980 GCA_964622735.1 uncultured Burkholderiaceae bacterium
CCTGGGCACTCAACAGCGTTTGGGGCGACAACGCCTTCCACAAAGCGCGCATGGCCGATTTGCTGCTGGCGGGCCAAGCGCCCATCGGGCCGGGCAGCACTTTCTAAAGCACACGCCAGAGTCATAAAAAACGGCAATTTTCAGATGAAAATTGCCGTTTTTCTTTGTCAAATCTGCCTGAGCAGCTATTGATTTTGTAGTTAATCCAGCGTCTTGCTGGTTTTGCAGCATTGCAGAGCCAAAGCCTGCATTTCGCCTGATTTCAAGATGCGCACACCTGTTTCAGTATCGCGCATGGTGATGACTAAAGCATTGGCGATGACGGTGCCGGTGATGGGCTGGTAGGCGAGGGGGATCAAGCCCGCCAGCATCTTCATCAGGCGCAGCGCCCAGGCTTCGCCGCGGCGGTGGGGCTGGCCCAAAACGCGGCGGTCGCCGTCTAAGAGGGATGGCCTCGCAATGACCAGCTTGTCAAATGACAGGGCGCGCAGCGCTTCCTCGGCTTGGCCTTTGACGCGGCTGTAAAAAACGGGCGACTTGCTGCTGGCTTCTAAAGCGCTGACCAGCGCGACTTGGCGGCAACCCGCGGCTTGCGCGGCGCGCGCGGTAGCTACGACCGCATCAAAATCCACTTGGCGAAACGCCGCTTTGCTGCCAGCGGCCTTGATGGTGCTGCCCAAAGCGATATAGGCCTCGTCAATCTGGCCTATGGTTTGTTTTAAATCAGGCAGGGCGGCAAAATCCACGATGTGCTGCACCAATTTGGGGTTTTTAAGTGCCAAGGGCTTGCGCAGCAAAACATGCACCTGCTGCAAACTCGGGTCGGCCAAAAGGCGCAGCAAAACCGCGCTGCCCACCAAGCCGCTGGCGCCAGCGATTAAGGCGGTGGTAGGGGGGCTGGCGGGGGCTGGGCTCATGGGGCGGTTGCTTGCTTTTGTTTTTACTAGTTGCCTCGGGCCGCTAGTGCTTGGTGTTTGGGCTTGATGGGCAGCATTCTAGGGGTGCTGCTCTACAATTGCGCTATTGTGCCTATTTTTAGTGACGAAAGCCCTTTGCCATGAGCGATATTCTGACCCATCACGAAGCCGGTGTTTTGACCATCACCTTCAACCGCCCCGAGCGCAAAAACTCCATCACGCGCGATATGTACAGCGCACTGTCGCAGGCCCTGGCCGGCGCGGCGCAGGATGACGCTGTGCGTGTGGTCGTCTTGCAGGGCGCGGAAGTGGTTTTTACCGCAGGCAATGACATCGCGGATTTTTTGCAGCACCCGCCCACAGACTTGGAAGCACCGGTGTTTCAGTTCATCTTCGGCATGGCGCGTTTTCCCAAACCGATTTTGGCGGCGGTCTGTGGCCCAGCCGTGGGCATAGGCACAACCCTGCTGATGCACTGCGAAATGGTCTACGCGGGTGATAACGCCATGTTCTCGATGCCGTTTATCAATTTGGGCGTATGCCCTGAGAATGCATCGAGCTTGCTGGCGCCGCAAATCTTCGGCTACCAACGCGCCGCCGAGTTGCTGCTTTTGGGTGAAGGTTTCAACGCCGAGACTGGCCTTGAAATTGGCTTGGTAAACAAAGTGCTGCCGCCCTTAGAGGTGAATGCCTATGTGCAAAGCGTGGCGCGCAAATTGGCGGCCAAGCCGCTTAGCTCTTTGCTAGCAACGAAGGCGCTGATGAAGAAAAACCAAACGGCCTTGCTAGAAACCGTGATCCGAGACGAGGCCCTGCTTTTTGCCAAAATGCTGAACGAACCGGCGGCGCGCGAGGCCATGTCGGCGTTTATGGAAAAACGCAAACCCGACTTTTCGAAAATTTGAGCCTGAGAAAAACGCGCCCTTGCAGCAGACTGGCTCATTAGTCTGACTGTAGGCTGCAAGTGGCTGTGAAATAACGGTAGAATTAGGAAGTTTTGACTGACAGGCAACTGCAATGGCACTGCCGATTTCGCCATTCGGGCAAACAGCCAAACGCCCCCACATGATTCAAGCACCTTAGGGACTGCAACAGTGAGTACAACAAGAACCCCCCTCTATCAAAAAGCCGCTAGCGCGGCTCTTGCGCTTTATGTTGGCGCGGCCCATGCGGCAAATGATTTGCCTGGCGGACCTGCGGTCAACCAGCTCAATTTGCACCCTGCGGTCACGCGCATTGCGCATGAGCAACAGTGGCTGCATTGGTTTGTGATGGCGATTTGCTTGGTGATTTTTGTCGCCGTTTTCGCGGTCATGTTCTACTCCATCATCGTGCACCGCAAATCGCGCGGCCATCAGGCGCAAGAGTTGCCCGAGCCGATTTGGGTCGAGATTGGCTGGACCATCGTGCCTTTCCTCATCGTCATCGGCATGGCTTTGCCTGCGACCAAAGTGCTGGTTGCGCAAAAAGACACCACCAACTCTGACCTGACCATCAAAGCCACTGGTTATCAGTGGAAATGGGGTTATGACTACATCAAAGGCGAGGGCGAGGGTCTGAAGTACATTTCGACACTCGACTCTACGCATCGCGAAATGTCGAATAACCCAGAGGGCAAACTGGTTCGCCCAGACAACTACCTGTTGGCTGTAGATTACCCATTGGTCGTGCCAGTTAATAAGAAAATCCGCATCATCACCACCGCCAACGATGTGATCCACTCCTTCATGGTGCCAGCTTTTGGTATCAAGCAAGATGCGATTCCGGGTTTTGTGCGTGACACTTGGTTCCGTGCTGAGAAAGTCGGCGACTACTACGGTCAGTGTGCCGAGTTGTGCGGCAAAGAGCATGCATACATGCCTATCCATGTGAAAGTGCTCTCGCAAGAGGATTACACGGCTTGGGTCGAGTCTGAACAGAAAAAAGTCGCAGCCTTGGCTGATGATCCGAGCAAAGTCTGGGAGCGAGATGCTCTGGTCGCACGCGGTGAAAAAGTGTATGCCGCCAACTGTCAAGCTTGCCACCAAGCCAACGGCAAAGGCGCAGGCCCAATCAAGCCTTTGGATGGCAGTGCCAAGGTTCTGAGTTGCGATACCGTGCAAATGCATGTGCTGTTGGAAGGCCAAAACAACGGCGCGATGCCTGCGTGGACGCAGCTTTCAGATACCGATTTGGCGGCAGTGGTGACCTTCACGAAAAACCACTGGGGTAATAAAACGGGTCACATTGTGCAGCCTGCCCAATTCCGCGATGCGCGTATCGGCAAGTTCCCTGAATGCGTAGAGCGCATTGAGGCGGCGGCCGCAGCGGCCAACGCAGCGCCTTGAGACTCCTTTGGCAGTTAAGAATTATTCAGATAAGAAAGTAAGGACCTTGCAATGAGCGCAGTTCTACACAACGACCACACACACGGACACGACGACCACCACGGTGCGCCAGCAGGCTGGCGCCGTTGGGTCTATGCGACAAACCACAAAGACATCGGTACTTTGTACATGTTGTTCTCTTTCGCCATGCTGATGATTGGCGGCATCTTGGCTTTGCTGATCCGCACAGAACTGTTTCAGCCTGGCCTGCAAGTCGTGAACCCTGAGCTGTTCAACCAGCTCACCACCATGCACGGTTTGATCATGGTTTTTGGTGCCATCATGCCGGCCTTTGTGGGCTTTGCGAACTGGATGATTCCTTTGCAAATCGGCGCCTCTGACATGGCTTTTGCTCGCATGAATAACTTCAGCTTCTGGCTGATGATTCCTGCGGCCATCATGTTGATTTCAACCTTCTTTATGCAAGGCGGCGCCCCCGCTGCAGGCTGGACGCTTTATGCGCCGCTGACGCTGCAAATGGGCCCGTCTATGGATGTGAGCATTTTTGCACTGCACATCTTGGGTGCAAGCTCCATCATGGGTTCTATCAACATCATCGTCACTATTTTGAACATGCGCGCACCTGGCATGACGCTGATGAAAATGCCGATGTTCTGCTGGACATGGTTGATCACTGCTTACTTGCTGATCGCGGTTATGCCTGTTTTGGCTGGCGCTATCACCATGACTTTGACGGATCGCCACTTTGGCACTTCTTTCTTTAACCCCGCTGGTGGCGGCGATCCGGTGATGTACCAACACATCTTCTGGTTCTTCGGTCACCCTGAGGTCTACATCATGATCTTGCCGGCCTTCGGCATCGTCAGCCAAGTGGTGCCGGCGTTCTCACGCAAAAAGCTCTTTGGTTACGCTTCGATGGTTTACGCCACCGCGTCGATTGCCATTTTGTCTTTCATCGTGTGGGCGCACCACATGTTCGCCACGGGCATGCCAGTCACGGGCCAGCTCTTCTTTATGTACGCCACCATGTTGATTGGCGTGCCAACAGGGGTGAAAATCTTCAACTGGGTCGCCACCATGTGGAAAGGCTCGCTCACCTTTGAAACACCGATGTTGTTTGCGGTAGGTTTCATCTTTGTATTCACCATTGGCGGCTTCACGGGTTTGATTTTGGCGGTTGCGCCACTTGATATCCAGTTGCAAGACACCTACTATGTCGTGGCCCACTTCCACTATGTTTTGGTTGCGGGCTCGCTTTATGCGCTGTTTGCTGGCTACTACTACTGGTGCCCGAAATGGACAGGCGTGATGTACAACGAAACACGCGGCAAAATTCACTTCTGGTGGTCTTTGATTTCCTTCAACGTCACCTTCTTCCCGATGCACTTCTTGGGCTTGGCCGGTATGCCACGCCGCTACGCTGACTATCCCGTTCAGTTCACTGATTTCAATATGGTGGCCACAGTCGGTGCCTTCTTCTTCGGCATTGCACAGGTTTACTTCTTTGTCTGCATCGTCATCCCGACTATGCGCGGTAAAGGCACCAAAGTGAATGTCAACAACCCTTGGCAAGACCCTGATGGCAAAGGCGCGGAAGGTTTGGAATGGGAAGTGGCTTGTCCAGCGCCTTTCCATACCTTTGAAAACCCGCCTAAGCTGAATGAAGCTGCGAACAAGATCGTTGCCTAAGCTGACGAAACATGAGAAAGCGCAAACATGACTACGCCTGAACAGAAAAAAAGCAACCTTACTTTGGCTTTGATACTGGCCAGCGTAGTGCTGGTTTTCTTTGTCGGCTTTATCGCCCGCATCGTCTTGTTTCATTCTTCATAGACGCCTGAAAGACCATGTCTTTGCTACGCACGGAAAACCTCAAAATGACGGGCAAACTCATTGCCATCGTTTTGGGCATGTTCGCCTTTGGCTATGCCATGGTGCCGCTGTACCGCGCTATTTGCGAAGTAACTGGCATCAATATTTTGGCCATAGGCGAGCGCGGTATTCCACAGCAGCGCGGCAAAGCGCCAGCCAATACGCAAGTGGATCAAACGCGCACCATCACGGTCGAGTTTGATGCCAATGCGCGTGGCCCGTGGAGCTTCAAGCCGGAGAAAAGCAGCATGCAGGTGCACCCTGGCCAAGTCGCGACGGTCATGTACGAGTTCCAAAATGTACAAAATCGCAGCATGGCTGCCCAGGCAATACCCAGCTATGCGCCCAAGCAAGCAACGAATTACTTTAACAAGCTCGAGTGCTTTTGCTTTAACCAGTACACCCTTGGGGCGGGCGAGAAAAAAGAGTGGCCAGTGGTTTTTATCATTGACCCTAAGCTGCCCAAAGATGTGAAAACCATCACCTTGTCTTATACATTTTTTGAAGTCGGCTCGAAAACCCCAGCGGCGCCCACAGCAGCGCTGGCGCCCGCAATGGCTGTAGCTGAGGTGGACGGATGAGCGAACCCACGCAGCAAGGCGGTGGTTACACGCCAGCCAAAAAATCCTCCTTGTGGCGTACCACCAAGTCCATTGCTTGGGCTTTTTTTGGTGTGCGCCGGGGCAATGATTACCGTGAAGACATTCAGAATTTGAATATCTTTCACATCATTTTTGTCGGCATAGCCGCGTGTTTTATTTTTGTAATTGGATTAATGCTTTTCGTTCACTGGGTTGTGACCTAGGACGGGCAGCAAACATATTGAAGAGAATCAGGAGAAGAAAAAATGGCAAATCAGCAAAGCGGCACGCCTTATTACTATGTACCCGAACCGTCTAGCCACCCTTTTTGGTCGGCTTTTGGTTTATTCTTTGTCATCTTGGGCGCTTCGCAGTGGGTGAACGACAACGCTTGGGGCCAATATGCCTTCTGGTTCGGCATCATCTTCTGGTTGAGCGTTTTGTTCCGCTGGATGCGCGAAGCCGCACAAGAAAGCGAAAAGGGCTTGCTAGGCCGCAAAATAGACTTGTCTTATCGCTGGAGCATGAGCTGGTTTATCTTCTCTGAAGTGATGTTTTTCGGTGCGTTCTTCACCGCTTTGTGGTGGGGGCGTGCACACTCGCTGCCTGAATTGGGTAATACTGAAAATGCTCTGCTGTGGGAGGGCTTTGTCGGCCTGTGGCCGAGCACTGCACAGGGCATGATTGCGGGCTCTACCGGCTCGCCTACGGGCACGGTTGAGGCCTTCACCGCCATGGTGCCTATCGCGCCAGCCGCCGTTTGGGCACAAGGTGTTTTCCAAGGTATTTGGGGTTCATTGCCCACGATCAACACGCTCTTGCTCTTGACTTCGGGCGTGACGCTGACGGTGGCACACCACGCTTTGCTCAAAGACGAGCGCAGCAAAACCATTAAATTCATGTGGCTGACCGTGGTCTTGGGTATTGTGTTTTTGCTCTTGCAAGGCTACGAGTACTACCACGCTTACCACGCGATGAATCTGAAGATGTCATCGGGCATTTATGGTTCGACTTTCTTCTTGCTCACTGGCTTCCACGGCTTCCACGTGTTCTTGGGTATGTTGATGCTGCTCTTCGTGACTTTGCGTCTGCAAAGTGGTCATTTCAATGCCAAACGCCACTTCGGTTTTGAAGGTGCCGCGTGGTACTGGCACTTTGTCGATGTGGTGTGGTTGCTCTTGTATGTCTTGGTGTACTGGCTCTAAGCGCTAGTTAGCCGCTACAAAAAAGTCGCCGCGGCGACTTTTTTTGTGCCCTCACTGCTTGCATCAAAATGCATAGCTTCTCAGGCAGGTTTGACGGCCAATAATGCCGATTTATTGCCTAAATTTTACAGTGCGCTATGCGGCTGTATCCAGCCCAAAGCGTAGGCGATGAGTAGCCCCGCAAAGACGCAGACTGAGAGCGCGATGCGCCAGGTAAGGGCGCGTGCCATTTGGCGCGAACGCGCTTGTGCGGCATCGCCATCATTTTGCTCGGCAGCTGCGGGGCGGCTCAGCATGAAGTAGACGGCAAAGGCCAAGGCGATCAGCACGGCGAGGAGGGCGATAATGATGACAATTTTCATGATGCGTGGTTTTCAATGACTTGGATGCAACTGGTGCGGCGCAATGCTCGCAGCCCACAGTTTTGGATTATCACACTTGTCGCTCTGGCTTTGTGTGTGCTGACCGCGCGCTTAAGCCTGTGGCAGCTGCAGCGCGCGGCGCAAAAGCAGCAGCTGGCCAGCCAGTTGGCACAAGTGGCAGAGCGAGCCGTGTGGCAAGACGAGGATTTGGCGGCGGCGCTGTTGCTGCCCGTGCAAAGCGCTGCGGCGCGGGCCGCGGTGCCGCACGCCTTGCAAGACTTGAGCCGTGGCCTGCCACACAGCGATTGGCTGTACCAAAAGGCCCATCTGCACGGCACTTGGCAAACGGCGCACACTATTTATGCCGAAAATCGGCAGATGCAAGGGCGCGTGGGTTTTTGGGTTTACACGCCGCTGAAGCTGCAGCGTGGCGGCGCCAGCCTGCTGGTTTTGCGTGGCTTTGTGCCGCGCAATAGGCAAGACCGCAAAGCGATCGCGCCTTATGCCAGCCCCGCGGGCGAAGTGCTGGTGCAGCTGCAATTGCAGGGCTTGCCATCGACCCTGCCGCAATTGGGGCCTGATGAGGGCGTGGCCGGTCAGCAGCCAGATATTCGCCTCAATATTGACATTGAAAAAATCCGTGCCCAAACGGGTTTGCCCTTGCTCGGCTTTAGTGCCCGCGAGTATGCCGCGCCAGTGGCTGATGGCCTGCAGCGGCAGTGGGATGCGCCCAATTTAGGACTGGCCAAACACCAAGGTTATGCCGCGCAGTGGGCTGCGCTGTGCTTGACGCTGGTGCTTTTGTATCTGTGGTACCAGTGGCTCAAGCCTTGGCGCCTTGCGCGTCGGGCTGCTTGACGCCATCTTCCTGCCGTCGCTAGGTTTGCGGCGGTAAAATGACCCCTTTCCATCGTCTCCATTTGCGCATGCTTGCGCCTCTACTTATGTCTAATAATAAAAATCCGCAAGATGCAGCAGTCCCTGTTCCCGCCGCGCTCGATGAAAACCAACTGATAGCCGAGCGCCGCGAAAAGCTCAAAGCCTTGCGCGCCGCGCAAGCCGCGGGTCAAGGCGTGGCTTTCCCGAATGATTTCAAGCCCGCCGATCAAGCCGCTGCTTTGCACGCAAAATACGATGCCCAAGAAATGCCTGGCAGTGATGCGGCCGCGCAAGTGGCGTCTGTGGCTGGCCGCATGGTGCTCAAACGCGTGATGGGTAAGGCCAGCTTTGCGACCTTGCAAGATGGCAGTGAGGGCACGAATGCACAGGCGCGCATCCAGCTTTATATTGCCAAAGACATGCTGGGCGAGCCGCTGTATGAGTCGTTCAAGCATTGGGATTTGGGCGACATCATCGCCGCCGAGGGCAAGCTGTTTAAAACCAAAACGGGCGAGCTCAGCATCAAAGTCAGCAGCTTGCGCTTGCTGACCAAAAGCCTGCGGCCACTGCCGGATAAGTTTCATGGCGTGCAAGACCAAGAGATCAAATACCGCCAGCGCTATGTTGATCTGATCAGCGACGATGCGGCGCGCACGCGCTTTCGGGCCCGCAGCAAAACTATTTCGTCTATGCGTAACTTCATGGTGGAGCACGGTTTCTTGGAAGTCGAAACGCCTATGCTGCACCCGATTCCAGGCGGTGCCAATGCCAAGCCCTTCAAGACGCACCACAACGCGCTGGACCAAGAAATGTTTTTGCGCATCGCGCCCGAGCTGTATTTGAAGCGCTTGGTGGTGGGTGGTTTTGACCGCGTGTTTGAAATCAATCGCAACTTCCGCAACGAAGGCATCAGCGTGCGCCACAACCCCGAGTTCACCATGATGGAGTTCTACGCGGCCTACTGGAACTACCGCGATTTGATGGACTTTACGGAAAGCTTGATCCGCGATGCCGCGCTCAAAGCCGTGGGTACACTGGAGTTGAGTTATGGTGGCCGCGCCGTTGATTTGGCGGCGCCATTTGCGCGCATGACTATCCGCGAAGCCATCCAAAAACACACCGATGCGGGCGCACAAGTCGATGACGCCGCGTGGCTGATACGCGCGCTGGCCAAGCACGGCATCAACGAAGCCTCGCACAAACTGACCGCGCGCAGCTTGGCGAGTTTGCAGGTGCTGTATTTTGAAGAAGCGGTCGAGCCCCACCTGTGGCAGCCGACCTTCATCATGGAGCACCCGACTGAAATATCGCCGCTGGCGCGCGCCAACGACGAGCGCCCTGAGGTGACTGAGCGCTTTGAGCTCTACATCAAAGGCCGCGAAATTGGCAATGGCTTTAGCGAGTTGAACGATGCCGAAGAGCAGGCGGCGCGCTTCCATGCGCAAGTGGCAGCCAAAGAGGGCGGCGATGACGAAGCCATGTTCTACGACCACGACTTTGTGCGCGCGCTTGAATATGGCATGCCGCCGACTGGCGGCTGCGGCATAGGCATCGATCGCCTGATCATGCTGCTGACTGACAGTGCCTCGATCCGCGATGTGATTTTGTTCCCGGCTTTGAAGCGCGAGGCTTAAAGCGCAGGGTCTGCTTGCTGGGCGCGCTATCTAAAATATAGCTCCTCAGGCAGGTTTGACGGCATAAATCGGTCAAATAATGCCTATTTTTGCATTAGTGATGAATGGCCATTAATTCGCCGACATTGTTGTAGCAGCCCAGACCGCTGCTCAGTTTGGCGCTTTTCAGTGCGTCTTGAATCAGTGATTCAACCAGCACTCGGCTTTTCAGTTCGGCCAAACCGCACTCAAACGCCAAGATGCTGATATGCGGCGTCCAAAGATTGGCTTCTGCGCCACTCTCGGCCAGCAGATGATGACAACCCAAATCGATAGGCTGGGACAAGCGCTTTTGCGCACGCCCTGCAAAATTGTATAAATCGCGTGTGGGAATGCCGTCGCGCCGCACCACAAAATAGCTGTGCGCTGGCAGCGTTTTACCGTGCGGGCCGCGCCCGACCAGGGCGGTGGTGGCCGCTAGACCGCGCAGCCGACTGGCGAGTACGAATTGCGCGTGGTTGTAGGAAATGCGCTGGTGGGTGTCTAAAATTTCTTCTAAATTGTGTAGCACCACCACCAAAACGCCCGAGAGGACTTCGCGTTTGGCGAGCAGTTTTTCTTGTTCTTTGCGCACCAAGGTGCTGATTAAATTGGTCCGGCTAATGGGGTCGTAATCGGCGCCAGCCTCAGTCGCGCGGCGCAAATCGACCAAATAATGAAAGCGCCGCGTGATGAGCAGCCCCAAGCTGCCGACATAAGCCGTGCTGGCGATGCCGCAGAGCAGCCAAAAAACGGGAGGCACTTGCGCCTGCATATAGCTGATGTGCGCAAATAAAAATAAAGTGGCCATCGCTGCCAAAGTCGTGAACAAAGTGCTGTGCGAGAACGGCTTGCTGCGATAGACATCGCCCACTGCGGCGAATACGGCGGCGAGGGTAATGCTGGCGACCAGCGCTTGCGTGAAAAGCCATTGCGACGCTTGTGGCAAGAGCACGATGGCGAGACAGCCGAGAGCAAAAATCGTTCTAACCGTCCAGCGGTAAACGCTGCGCTGGCGTTGGCTGCGCATGCGCCCCGTGGCGATGAGGTAGAGCAAAAGTTGGGTGCAGACAAAACTCAGCTCAGTGAAGTTCAAGACGCTGCTGACGACGGGATCGGCGCTGTAGGTGGTGTAAAACAGGTGGGCGATGGTGTAGCCCATCGAGACTACGCACAAAATGGCCGCCTCAGCCGCCACGCGCACGCGCATCTGCCAATATGCTGCCAGACAGAGGCCTAAAAGTGAAAAAACAATGGTGAAGTAGCCGCCCCAAATGGCCACGGGCAGATAAAGGGCGATAGACGCGAAAATATAGCTAAAACCCATGCCAGAACGCTTTCTCAAGTGGGGCGCAATTGGCGCGACTATAACTGAGCTGCAGGCCTTTACTGCTATCAAAATGGCAGTGTAGGTGTTTGTCCTGATCAATCTTTGCGTTTTGTTTTTCAGCGCTTGGGCCGTGCGCTCGCGCTGATTACAATGCACACGGTGGCGCTTGATGCCTATCCAGTCAGCACGGTAGCTATTTGGATAACAAAATCGCAGCGCTTGACCGCATCGCAGCACCTGCGGTTTTTGCCAATCAATAAGGGGATTTGCGAGTGAGTTTATTTCGTTGGGTCAATTTGCCGCCACTGGGCGATGAGCGCGGCTCACTCGTGGCACTCGAGGCTGGTAAGAGTGTCCCTTTTGAAATTAAAAGGGTCTATTACCTTTTTGCTACAAAGGATGGGGTTTCGCGCGGTTTTCATGCGCACAAAAAATTACAACAAATGGCGGTATGTGTCGCTGGCAAGTGCCGGATGGTGCTCGACGATGGCCACACCCGAGAAGAGGCTTGGCTAGACTCGCCGACTAAGGGCTTGCTGGTGAATGATTTGGTTTGGCATGAAATGCATGATTTCAGCTCTGATTGCGTGATGCTTGTGTTGGCTAGCGAGCACTACGACGAAAGTGACTACTTGAGGAACTATGCGGAATTTCTAGAGGAAATTCGGTGACAACTCTGCAATCGAAAACCGTTCGTCTGCGTTTAGTGCAAGAGTCGGATGCGGAATTTATCTTGAAGCTGAGGCTAGATGCCCGCTATCAGCAATTCCTCTCGCCAGTTTCATCAGATGTAGATGCGCAAAAGCGCTGGATTAGAAATTACAAGGCTCAAGAGGCTGAGGGGCAGCAGTTTTATTTCATCATTGAAAGAAATGACGGCACATCTTGCGGCACAGTGCGAGTTTATGACTTGAAGCCAGATTCGTTTTGCTGGGGCAGCTGGGTTTTGAGTGAAAATAAAACGCGAACTGCTGCTTTAGAGAGCGCATTTTTGGTCTATCAGTTCGGTTTTGGGGATTTGGGGTTTAAAAAATCACACTTTGATGTGCTCAAAGGAAACACAGCAGTCGTCTCATTCCACGAAAAAATGGGTGCCGTGCAAGTTGCGGAAGACGAGCAGCATTACCATTTCGAAATCACAAAAGAATCGGTCGAGATGGTGAAGTATAAATTTTTAAGCAAGTTGCTATGAGTATTCCATTTCTAGATCTGGGCGCAATTAATGCGCAGTCGCGGCAAGCGCTGATTGAGGCTTGCACACGCGTGATTGATTCGGGCTGGTATATCCAAGGCCAAGAGCTGCTGCAGTTTGAATCTGAATTTGCCACCTACTGCGGTGCAAAACACTGCATTGGCGTTGCCAATGGCTTAGATGCCTTGATTTTGACGCTGCGCGCTTGGATAGAGCTGGGCCAGCTTAAACAGGGGGATGAAGTCATTGTTCCCGCCAATACCTATATCGCCAGCATTTTGGCCATCACCGAAAATCGCCTGATCCCTGTGTTGGTCGAGCCCGATGCCCTCACCTTCAATTTAGACGCTACTCGGGTTGAAGCGGCCATTACGGCCAAAACCCGGGCTATTTTGCCCGTGCACCTGTATGGGCAGTTGGCCGATATGCCAGCACTGCTCGCGCTCAGCAAGCGCTATCAGTTGCTGGTTTTGGAAGATGCTGCGCAAGCGCATGGCGCCAGCTTGGGCGGGCGCAAAGCTGGTAGTTGGGGTGATGCCGCAGGGTTTAGTTTCTACCCGGGCAAAAATTTGGGTGCCTTGGGTGATGCTGGTGCGATCACCACGGACAACGATGCCTTGGCCGCGACCTTGCGAGCCTTGCGCAATTACGGTTCGCACGAGAAATACAAGAACTTGTTCCAGGGCGTCAATAGCCGCCTGGATGAAATGCAAGCAGCCCTGCTCAGCGTCAAACTGAAAAGCTTGGATGCGCAAACCGCGTTGCGCCGACAAATTGCCCAGCTTTATCTCGATGGCATTCGCCATCCCGCTATTCGCTTGCCGTTTGCGCCGGCGCACAAAGTGGACGAGTTGAGTAGCCATGTTTGGCATTTGTTCGTGGTGCGCACGCAGGCACGCGAGGCTTTGCAAAAGCACTTGGCCAGCATGGGTGTGCAGTCTTTGATTCACTACCCTATTGCGCCGCACCAACAAGCGGCCTACGCCGAGTGGAATCAGCGGTCATTCCCGCTTACAGAGCAAATCCATGAGCAAGTTTTGAGTTTGCCCATGGGCCCAACGCTATCGCTAGCGGATGCGCAGCGCGTGGTGGCCAGCTGTAACAGCTTTGTCGCGCCCGACGCTTAAGTCTTGCTCGGCGGTCTAGTCGGGCTTGCATGGTGTTTTTTCCTTATGGCTAGGGCAGCTACGGCGGTTTGCTCAAGGGCTGCTGATTACAATGCACAACATGACACTCAAGACCGACACCGAGAGCTTGCCCGGCGCTGACGCCGCAGGCAAGCCCAGCAATTTTTTACGCCAAATCATTGAAGCTGACTTGGTCGCGGGCGCACATGCACAGCGCCATTGGGGCGGCAGCCCAGGCGACGCCGAGCACCACGCTACAGGAGCGCTCGATCCCGCAAAAATTCGCACCCGCTTCCCGCCCGAGCCTAATGGCTATTTGCACATCGGCCATGCCAAAAGCATTTGTTTGAACTTTGGCATGGCGCGCGATTACGGCGGCGTCTGCCATTTGCGCTTTGACGATACCAATCCGGAGAAGGAAAGCGTCGAATTCGTCCACAGCATCAGCGACACGGTCGAGTGGTTGGTGGGCAGGGCGTGGGTGCAAAACGGCACGACGCATTTGTATTACGCCAGCAATTACTTTGACTTCATGTACCAAGCGGCGATCTATTTGATCGAGCAGGGCCTGGCCTATGTGGATGAGCAAAGCGCCGATGCGATGCGCATGAATCGCGGTGATTTTGGCAAGCCGGGCGTAGACAGTCCTTACCGCGCGCGCAGCGTGACCGAGAATTTGGTGCGCTTTGCCGAAATGCGCCAAGGCAAGCTGGGCGATGGCGCTGCGGTCTTGCGCGCCAAGATAGACATGGCACACCCCAACATCAATATGCGCGACCCTGCGATTTATCGCATTCGGCGCGCCGAGCACCACAACACCGGTGACAGTTGGTGCATTTACCCCATGTACACCTTTGCCCACCCGATTGAAGATGCGCTGGAAAACATCACCCACAGCTTGTGCACGCTGGAGTTTGAAGACCAACGCCCTTTCTACGATTGGGTTTTGGCGCAGTTGCTTGTTGGGGGCCTTATCAGCCGGCCAGCGCCGCGCCAGATCGAGTTTGCGCGTTTGAATTTGAGCTATGTGGTCACCAGTAAACGCAAGCTCAAGCAATTAGTCGACGAGGAAGTGGTGGCCGGTTGGGACGATCCGCGTCTGCCCACTTTGGCTGGTTTGCGCCGTCGGGGTTACACGCCTGAAGCGATTGCTTTGTTTTGCGAACGCATAGGCGTATCGAAAGCCGACAGCTGGATAGATTACAGCACGCTCGAAGGAGCGCTGCGCGATACGCAAGAGCACAGCGCCGCGCGCGCCATGGCGGTGCTGGATCCCTTGAAGCTGACCATCAGCAACTGGGCCGAAGTGTTTGGCAGCGACGAGGTGTTGGATGAATGCAGCGCCCCGGTGCACCCCAACCACCCCGAGCGCGGCACGCGCAGCATGCGCATCGGCAAGCATTTGTGGATTGAGCGCGAAGACTTTATGGAAGTGCCCAGCAAGGGCTACTTCCGCTTGTTCCCGCCGCATGCCTCACCGACTTCTAACCCGCCGGGGCAGCACAAAGAAGGCAATAAAGTGCGCTTGAAATACGGCCATGTGGTCGAGTGCACGGGCTGCGTGAAAGACGAGAGTGGCAAGGTCATCGAGGTTTTGGTGCGTTTGGTTCCAGATACCAAATCGGGCACGCCCGGCGCCGACAGCGTCAAAGTCAAAGGCGTGATTGGCTGGGTCAGCGCGGTCGATGGCGTGCAGGCCGAGGTGCGCTTGTACGAGCGCTTGTTCACCGAAGAGCACCCCGATGCGGGCGGCAAAGACTTCTTGGCCAGCATCAACCCGCACAGCTTGCAAGTGGTGCAGGCTTGGCTGGAACCCGCTTTGGGCCAGGTCGCAGCGGGCACGCACTTCCAGTTTGAGCGCTTGGGCTACTTTGTCAGCGACCGCGTGGCGCACCAAGCGGGGCAACCCGTGTTCAACCGCATCACGGGTTTGCGCGACACCTTCGCCAAATAATTATTTTCGCGAACTAATCGGGGCTGCTGTTTTAAATGGCGCTGCTGTCGATAAAGAGCAGCGCCAATCGCACCGCGTCGTAGTCATAGCGCGGGCCATGCTCGGCCTGCACATAATCCACGATGGGTTTGAGGCGCAGGCTGCCATCGGGCAAGCGCGCATCGGCATTTTTCTGCGCGGCCACGGCTTGTACCGCAGCGCCGATGCGCTGCAAACTGTCGGCATCGGGCTGGATGCGACTTAAATCAAAGCTGGCATCTTGCGTGGCCAGCTCAGCCAAGTGGCTGATGATGGTATTGACCTTCAGACCGCGCTCAGTCGCAATCGCGGTCAAGCTCAAACCTTGCTCATACAGCTGGCGCGTGGCCTTTTGCGTATCGCCTTTTTGCGCGCGCTGGGCTATTGGGGCGTCCCTGCCTTGTGCAGCTTCGCGTTCGGCGATGGTGTTGGCGTCTAGCGTGCCACCTGCGCGCAGAATAAATGCATCGGCCTCAGTTTGGGCAGCGCTGGGTCCGCGTGCCAGCCATTCGGCCTCAGTCTGCTCTGAGAGCGCGAGAAAACGCGCATCGGCTTTGACGGCCA
>CAZUUN010000016.1:16080-19124 GCA_964622735.1 uncultured Burkholderiaceae bacterium
ATCGACCAGTCTTCGGGGCTGACGGTACGCACGCCGCCATCGCGCAGGCGCACTTGCGGCAAGGGGCCGAGCTTTTCGTCGTTCACAAAACCGATGATTTCGCCCAGCGTGCCATTGTGTATGCCTTGTTCGGGGTTGTTGCGCACAAACATAACGCGCGCGCCGACCTTGAGACTGAGCTGCTCGGGCGCCCGCACGCCGCTGGCCAAGGTGTCGACCAAGGCTGAGGCGCCTTGCGTTTTAGCGCTAAAAATATAAGCCTTGCCCGAGAGCCGTGCCAGCTGCTCTTGGTTAATGGCATCGACTTTGTTGTTGTGGGTGTAGAGGCGCGTGAGCGGTTCGGCCAGCGTGTTCTCGGCCGTGTCTTGCAGGCGCTCGCGATTCCTGCCGCTGATATCGCCGCTGCGCAACTCGCCCAAAATGGCGGTCAGCGGCCCCTCGTTTTGGCGGTGCTGTTCGTGCAAATAAGCAATGCGTAAATTCGCCGCCAGCCATGCGGGCGACATAAAAACAAATTTCTCGCGGCTGGCTTGACCGCGTGGCCCCACGGGCGGCAGCTGAAAAAAGTCGCCGCACAAGAGCAACTGCACGCCGCCAAATGCCTGGCTTGATTTGCGGAAGTGGCGTAGCAGCTCATCCAGCATGGCGAACTGGCGCGCGTGCAGCATCGAGATCTCATCGATCACCAGCACTTGCACGGTTTTTAAGGCTTTCACCAATTTGGCATTTTTCGCCATGCGCTGCAGATCATGCGGCTCAAGACTGTCGCGAATGCCCATGCCCGACCAGGCGTGCAGCGTTTGCCCGCCCATGTGCGTGGCCGCAATGCCGGTGGACGCGGTGACTGCCACCGCCACTTGGCGCGCACGCAAATAGGCGATGTATTGCCGCAGCACATATGTCTTGCCCGCACCTGCTTGGCCCGTTAAAAACACATTGCTGCCTGATTGCAGCACGGCGAGGGCGGTACTTTGTTTCATGCCTGGGGCGGTGTCGTGTGTCTCAGCGCAGAGCTGTTGGGGGTTAATATCAAAATAATAGCTTCTCAGGCAGGTTTGACGGCTTAAAACGCCGATTTCATGTTTAAAAAACTCGTTTAAGCTTGTTTTTCTTGCTGTGGCAGCAAGCAAGAGACCTTTTTAATCATGAATAATGCCTATAAAGCGCATGAAAGCTGCCAGAACAGCTATCAAACTATTTGCGCTCAAGCCAAGTCTAAAGTTGCCAAATCGAGCGTGTAGTTTTGTGGCCCTTGGTGTGCGACTTTGATGGCGCCCAGCTTATTGCCCAGTGCGGCAGCGCGCACCAAAGTCCAGCCCTTCATCAGGCCGTAGAGCAAACCCGCGCGAAAGGCGTCGCCGCAGCCCGTTGGGTCGATCACTTGCGCTGCGACTACCCCAGCCACACGCGTGGCCACGCCCGCTTGCCAGACATCGCAGCCTTGGTCGGCAAGGGTCACGACCATGCCTTCGACCTGCTGCGAAATCTCGGCCAAGGACAGCCCCGTGCGCTGGCACAGCATCTCGGCTTCGTAGTCGTTGACGGTGAGCCAAGTCGCTTGTTGGATAAAGGCCAGCAAGTCGTCGCGCTCAAACATGGGCAAGCCTTGGCCCGGATCAAAAACAAAAGGCACGCCCTGCGCGGCAAGCTGGGCGGCATGCTGCACCATGGCGTCGCGGCCATCGGGGGCAATGATGCCGATGTCTTGCGGTCCCGCGCTGGCCGGAATCGGGTTCTCGTGCGCCATCTGCATCGCGCCGGGGTGAAAGGCGGTGATTTGATTGTGCGTGGTGTCCGTCATGATCATGGCTTGCGCGGTGTAGTGGTCGCTGCGCGTATCAATGTGCGCCAAGCTGATGCCGCATTGCTCAAGGTGGGCGCGGTAAGACGCGCCGTCTTCGCCCATCGCCGCCACGATCAGCGGCGTGCCGCCCAAGAGTTTGAGCGCATAGGCGATATTGCCCGCGCAGCCACCAAATTCGCGGCGCAACTCGGGCACATAAAACGAGACATTGAGCTTGTGAATTTGCTCAGGCAAGATTTGATCGGCAAACTTGCCGCCAAAATTCATGATGCTGTCAAAGGCGAGTGAGCCACAAATAATTGCTGCCATAAGTAGATAGTTGTCGAGAGTTAAAAGAGGGTGAGAAGTGCGCGCGGTGAGTGTAGCAGTTTGGTTTTTGCTAGCAGCCCCGCGCTGCTCTCTGGTTTTGCCCCTGGCGGGCATAGTCCGTTAAGACCTTGGCGCACAATAAGGGTTTTCATCGAGACGCTGCCAGCCACCACCTCAAGGCGCAGCGCTTTTTTATGTCGCAATCTCTTGCTGCGCCCACTGTCGGCTCGGCCCATTTCAAGCTCTTCCTCACCTCGGTGCTCTGGGGTGCGACTTGGCCTGCCGGGCGCGTGGTCGCCACGCACATGCCACCCGTGGCCAGTGCCAGCTGGCGCTTTAGTTTGGCCGCCATTTTGATGCTTTGGCTCTTGCGCTCGCGCTTGGGGTATTGGCCGCGCTTGACGCTGCGGCAATATGTTTGGCTTGGGCTCTGCGGCGCTGTCGGCGTGCTGGGTTATATGATTTGTTTTATGTGGGGCCTGTCTTTGGTCACGGCGGGGCGCGGCTCTTTGGTGATCGCGCTCAACCCTGTGGTCACCGCTCTGGGCGCAGCTTGGTTGCTGCGCGAGCGCATCACGCCGCGCATGATGCTGGGCATGCTGCTCGCAACCGTCGGTGCTTTGATTGTCATTAGCCATGGCGAAATGCAGCGCCTGTTGCTGGGCGACATTGGCAAAGGCGAGATCGTGCTGCTGGGCTGCGTGCTGTGCTGGGCCGCTTATAGTTTGATGTCGAAAGTCTCGATGCGCTTTACCGACAGCCTGACCGCGACTTGCTACCCGATTGCCATCGGCACCGTCTTGCTCTTGTTCTTGGGCGGCGCTATCGATACGCACATCGTGCATTACGCGCCCGCGCAGCCCTTTGATGTGACGCAGGTGGCTTGGCAGGTTTGGGGCTCGCTGATTTTTCTCTCGCTGGGCGCAACGGT
>CAZUUN010000017.1:0-16406 GCA_964622735.1 uncultured Burkholderiaceae bacterium
GACATTGGATTTATCCACGCTGAGCAAACGCCCACTGCGCTTGCGAGCCGCAGCAAAGGCGACATGGCCGATGCGCTCAATCTCAGGGCGCGTGTAGCGCATAGTGTCAAAGCCCTCTTCAGCACCCGCAAATGGGCCATCGGGAGCCGCGCGGCGACCGCGTGGCGAACCAAAGTAAATGTCACCCGTCAACTCGCGGATGATGAGCAAGTCCAAGCCGGCCACCAACTCGGGCTTGAGGCTAGAGGCAGCCGTCAACTCGTCATAGCAAATGGCTGGACGGAAATTGGCAAAGAAACCCAGCGCTTTGCGCAAGCCCAAAATAGCTTGCTCAGGGCGCAAATGGCGCTCTAAATTATCGTATTGAAAGTCGCCCACAGCGCCAAACAAAATCGCGTCAGATGCTTTAGCCAAGGCCACGGTACTCTCAGGCAAGGGGTGACCGTGGGCTGCATAGGCGACGCCGCCGACTAGCGCCTCTTCCATTTCAAATTTCAAATCCAAGGCGTTCAACACGCGCTTGGCTTCAACAATGATTTCTTGACCGATGCCGTCACCGGCTAAAACTGCGATTTTCATAACACTATATATTTAATAGCTGCTCAGGCAGGCTTGATAAGGGAAAAAGCGTATTTCATTCACAAATACGCCAATAAATAAGCGCTGGAGCGATACTCGTGCTCCTTCGTCGCTGCATCTGTATGCAGCATACGCAAAAAAACCCCTTTCGGGGTTTTTAGACTGGCTTAATCAGGCGCTGCTTATTTAGCTTCGCCGTCTGCTGCGCTGGTGTCTTGGCGATCAACCAATTCAACATAAGCCATAGGCGCATTGTCACCAACGCGGAAACCCATTTTCAAGATGCGCGTGTAGCCACCTGGGCGGGCCTTGAAATGGGGGCCCAAGTCATTGAACAGCTTGGCCACGCTGGCATGATCACGCAAACGCGCAAATGCCAAGCGACGGTTCGCTACGCTGTCCACTTTAGACAAAGTGATCATGCGCTCTACCACACGGCGCAGCTCTTTGGCTTTCGGCAGGGTGGTTTTGATGGCTTCATGCTCAATCAAAGAGTTCATCATGTTTTGCAGCATCGCTAGGCGGTGAGCGCTGGTGCGGTTAAGTTTACGAAGTCCGTTTCCGTGACGCATGGTGCTTTTCCTTTCAGTTTCAATTTATCAAGCAGCCGTACGAGGTACTGCTTGTTGCACATTCATTCAATAATTATTTACGCTCGAGGCCAGCTGGTGGCCAGTTCTCTAGGCGCATACCCAGAGTCAAACCACGCTGTGCCAACACTTCTTTGATTTCATTCAAAGATTTACGGCCCAGATTCGGTGTTTTGAGCAGCTCGTTTTCAGTACGCTGGATCAAATCGCCGATGTAGTAGATGTTTTCTGCTTTGACGCAATTGGCCGCACGCACCGTCAAGACGAGGTCGTCGACTGGACGCAAGAGCATAGGGTCAAACTGCTGCGCACGCGCACCTGCTTGAGCGCCAAACGCTGGCAATTCGCCGCCTTCGAGTTGGGCAAATACCGCCAACTGTTCGACCAAAATGCGAGCCGAGGCGCGCACTGCGTCTTCTGCAGAAACCGCACCATTGGTTTCGATTTCCATCACGAGCTTGTCCAAGTCAGTGCGCTGCTCAACACGCGCGCTCTCAACCGTGTAGCTCACGCGCTTCACCGGCGAGAACGATGCGTCCAAAACGATGCGGCCGATGCCTTTGCTTTGCTCGTCAGCGAACTTGCGCACGCTACCTGGCACATAACCACGGCCTTTTTCGACCTTGATTTGCATGTCCAATTTAGCGCCTTGCGACAAATGCGCAATGACTTGCTCAGGGTTCACGATTTCAACATCGTGGCTGAGCTGGATGTCTTTGGCGGTGACGATGCCACTGCCTTCTTTGTGCAGGCTCAAAGTCACTTCATCGCGACCGGTGAGCTTGAACACCACCCCTTTGAGGTTGAGCAAAATATTGATCACATCTTCTTGCACGCCATCAATCGATGAGAACTCGTGCAGCACGCCTGCGATACTCACTTCCGTTGGCGCGTAGCCAACCATAGACGAGAGCAATACACGACGCAAGCCGTTGCCCAGAGTGTGGCCATAACCACGCTCAAAAGGCTCCAAGGTCACACGCGCAACATTGGCGCTTACCTGCTCGACCTGAATGGCTTTTGGTTTTAGTAATGTGGATTGCATGCAGTGTTTTCTTTCTTCTCAATACCCGCGGCTCGTTACACCGCTAAGGCTGATTTAAGGAAGCCCGCCAAGCGCACCCAATTGTGCGGCCTGGCCTCAAACTAAAAATTAGCGCGAATACAGCTCAACGATCAATGATTCGTTGATGTCGGCAGCAAATTCGTCACGGTCAGGCGTTTTCTTGAAGATGCCTTCGGCTTTTTCAGCGCTGACTTCAACCCAAGCGGGGTAACCGACTTGTGCGGCCAACTCGAGGGCTTCTACTACGCGGTTTTGTTTTTTCGATTTTTCACGAACCGTCAATACATCGCCAGCTTTCACCAAGTAAGACGGGATATTGACTGATTTGCCGTTCACATAGATAGCGCGGTGCGATACCAACTGGCGCGCTTCAGCGCGGGTGGAGGCAAAGCCCATGCGGTACACCACGTTGTCCAAGCGCGATTCGAGCAAGGTCAACAAATTGGCGCCGGTGTTGCCACGGCGGCGATCGGCTTCTTGGAAGTAGCGACGGAACTGGCGCTCGAGCACGCCGTACATGCGCTTGACTTTTTGTTTTTCACGCAATTGCAGACCAAAGTCTGATGTACGCTGACCCGAAGTGCGGCCATGCTGGCCGGGCTTAGAGTCGAATTTCGCTTTGTCTGCAATCGAGCGGCGGGCGCTCTTCAAGAACAGATCGGTGCCTTCACGGCGTGAGAGTTTGGCCTTAGGGCCTAGGTAACGTGCCACAGTTTTTCCTTTGATTGCTGCAACCCGAATGTGCTACGGGCTGGAGCCGCTGACAGCAGCTGCTAGCGGCGGTGGGCTTACGAAAAATGCCCCGCAAAGCCACCCAAAGGGCGCTAGCGAGGCGCTAAAGAGCCGACGATTATACCCCGGCTCAAAATGCTTAGATGCGGCGGCGTTTTTGTGGACGGCAACCGTTATGCGGCACTGGCGTCACATCAGCGATCGATGTGATGCGGATGCCCAAAGCACCCAAAGCGCGCACAGAAGATTCGCGACCTGGGCCTGGGCCTTTGATCTCGACATCTAGGTTTTTAATGCCTTGTTCCATGGCCGCGCGGCCTGCTACTTCCGAAGCGACTTGCGCTGCGAAAGGCGTCGATTTGCGTGAGCCTTTAAAGCCTTGACCGCCAGACGAAGCCCATGACAAGGCATTGCCCTGGCGATCGGTGATCGTGATGATGGTGTTGTTAAAAGAGGCGTGAACATGCGCGATACCATCGGGAATGTTTTTACGAACTTTTTTGCGTACGCGCTGTGAGGCGCTAGGTGCTTTTGCCATAGTGCTTATCTACCTTGATTATTTTTTCAATGCCGCTTGACCCTTGCGTGGGCCTTTGCGCGTGCGTGCGTTCGTGCGCGTGCGTTGACCACGCATAGGCAGACCACGGCGATGACGGAAACCGCGATAGCAGCCGATGTCCATCAAACGCTTGATGTTCATCGTGGTTTCACGACGCAAGTCACCTTCGATGGTGAATTGCTCGATCTGTTCACGGATTTTTTCCAAATCCGCATCATCCAGATCTTTGATCTTTTTCGCGTAGTCGATGCCACAAGCTTCGCAAATTTTGCGTGCGCGTGTACGACCAATGCCAAAAATTGACGTGAGACCGATTTCAGCGTGCTTATGCGCTGGAATGTTAATACCTGCTATACGAGCCATTTCTTATCCTTAAAGCTGAACTCTAAATTAACCTTGGCGCTGTTTGTGGCGCGGATCTGTACAGATCACACGCACCACACCACGGCGGCGAATGATTTTGCAATTGCGGCAAATCTTTTTAACTGAAGCTGATACTTTCATAGCCTTTTGGCTCCTCTTAAATCTAACTTACACATGTTGTTGAGTGACCGATGCTATCCACACACTTAGCAAAGACTGGGTCACTTGCACTTTTACTTAAAACTGGCCTTCTTCAACAAAGAATCATATTGCTGGGTCATCAAGTAGTTTTGTACTTGTGCCATGAAGTCCATCGCAACCACAACAATAATCAACAAAGAAGTACCACCGAAGTAGAAGGGCACTTTATAGAACATCATCAAAAACTCAGGGATCAAGCAGATGATAGTGATGTAAGTAGCGCCCACCAAAGTCAAACGCATCAAAATACTGTCAAGATACCTAGCCGTGTGATCGCCCGGGCGGATGCCAGGAACGAAAGCACCGCTTTTCTTCAGGTTGTCTGCAGTTTCACGGCTGTTGAAAACCATGCCCGTGTAGAAGAAACAGAAGAAAATAATCGCGGCAGCATACAAGACCATGTGCACCGGCTGACCAGGCACCAAAGTATCGGCGATGTCTTTCAACCAAACACCTTTTTCACCACTGCCAAACCATCCGACCAAAGTCGCTGGCAACAAAATGATGGAAGAGGCAAAGATCGGTGGAATCACGCCAGCCATGTTCAGCTTCAAGGGCAAATGTGACGGCGGCGCAGAGTAAATCTTGTTACCCACCTGACGGCGAGCATAGTTCACCAACACTTTGCGCTGACCGCTCTCCACAAAGACCACGAACCAAGTCACAAATACAACCATCGCAAAGATCAGCATGGCCGAAAAGATGCCGATGGAGCTATTACGCACCATCTCTAACATGCCACCCACCGCAGAGGGCAAGCCCGCCACAATACCAGCGAAGATGATGATGGAGATGCCATTACCCAAGCCACGCTCAGTAATTTGCTCACCTAACCACATTAAGAACATGGTGCCGGCAGTCAGAGTGATCACCGCTGAGAGATTAAACCCAAAGCCAGGATTAATCACCAAACCAGCCTGGCTTTGCAAAAGCGTTGCGATACCAAATGATTGGAACAGCGCCAAACCCAAAGTGCCATAACGGGTGTATTGCGTGATCTTGCGGCGACCAGCTTCACCTTCTTTTTTCAATGCCACTAACGGTCCGTAGACGTAGGAAGCAATCTGAATAATGATGGAAGCAGAGATGTAAGGCATGATCCCCAAGGCAAACACCGTGAAGCGCGAGAGGGCGCCACCGGAGAACATATTGAATAAACCCAATATGCCGTTGCTTTGGCTTTCAAACAGTTTTTGCAGCTCGGTCGGATCGATACCAGGCACAGGAATATGCGCCCCTAAACGATAGACGACCAAAGCCAGCAACAAAAACGTCAGGCGCGACCAGAGGTCACCGTAGTTTTTGCTTTTTGTAGCTGTTTGTGTTGCGGTTACCATGCGCTAGAACTCTTTAAGCCTTGGCGGCTACTTGCACAAACGAACCGCCAGCCGCTTCAACAGCCGCTTTAGCGCCTGCAGTTGCACCGATGCCCGTGAGTTTAACGGCCAAGTTGATTTCACCAGACTTGATGACTTTAACGACTTTGGCGATGTTTGGAATCAAACCTGCTTTTTTCAATGCCAAGACATCGACTTCAGGAGCAGCCAAAGCAGCCAAATCAGCCAAAGTGACTTCAGCGTTGTATTTCAAGGTGGTTGATTTAAAACCGCGTTTAGGCAGGCGGCGTTGCAAAGGCATTTGACCGCCCTCAAAACCGACTTTATGGAAACCGCCTGAGCGTGATTTTTGACCTTTGTGGCCACGACCAGCGGTTTTACCCAAACCCGAACCGATACCACGACCCACGCGGCGACGCGCTTTGTTCGCGCCGGCTGAAGGAGCAATTGTATTGAGTTCCATGATTAGAGAACCTTTACCAAATAGTCAATTTTATTGATCATGCCACGCACTTCTGGCGTGTCTTGCAATTCAGAGACCGAGTTGAGTTTACGCAAGCCCAAGCCACGAACAGTGGCGCGGTGCGACTCTTTGCAACCAATTGGGCTGCGCACCAACTGGATTTTTACTTTTTTATCAGTGTTAGACATGTGCCTGCACCTTAAACGAAAATGTCTTCAACCGCTTTGCCGCGTTTCGCAGCAATATTGGATGGAGTCGTAGAATTTTTCAACGCATCAAGCGTTGCGCGAACCATGTTGTAAGGGTTGCTTGAACCGTGGCTTTTGGCAACGATATCAGTAATACCTACGACTTCAAATACTGCACGCATAGGACCGCCAGCAATGATGCCGGTACCTTTAGGTGCTGGCATCATGGTGACATGTGCAGCGCCGTGATGGCCGTGAACTGTGTGGTGGATAGTGCCGTTTTTCAAAGGCGCTTTGTGCATATTGCGGCGCGCTTCTTCCATCGCTTTTTGTACGGCTGTTGGCACCTCTTTCGATTTGCCTTTGCCCATACCTACGCGACCATCACCATCACCCACGACTGTGAGTGCTGCAAAACCCAGAATACGACCACCTTTAACAACCTTGGTTACACGGTTGATCGCAATCATCTTCTCGCGCAAACCATCGTCGCGCTCGTCGTTTTGCACTCTAGCTTGTACTTTTGCCATATTGATTCCTTAGAACTGCAAGCCGGCTTCACGCGCCGCGTCAGCAAGCGCCTTGATGCGACCGTGGTAGGCAAAGCCTGAACGGTCAAACGCGACTTTTTCAACACCAGCGGCTTTTGCTTTTTCAGCAATGCGCTTACCGATTGCTGTTGCAGCCGTTACATTACCGCCTTTACCAGCAGCACCGAGGGCTTGCGCCACTTCAGCTTCAGAGGAAGAGGCTGTTGCAATGATTTTGGCGCCGTCGGCCGATACCACGCTGGCATAGATATGCGAGTTGGTACGGTTGACCATAAGGCGCGCAACGCCTTGCTGAGCGATACGAATGCGAGTCTGGCGCGCACGGCGCAGACGCTGTTCTTTTTTCGTGAGCATCGTCGTAACTCCTTATTTCTTCTTGGTTTCTTTGATGATGACGACTTCGTCTGAGTAGCGGATGCCTTTGCCTTTGTAAGGCTCAGGAGGACGCACACCACGAATTTCAGCAGCAATTTGACCCAAGCGTTGACGATCAGCGCCGCTCAACACGATTTCAGTCGGTGTTGGCGTAGTCACTTTGATGCCAGCTGGCATGTCAAAGTTGACCGGGTGCGAATAGCCGATGGCCAAGTTCAACTTGCTACCAGTGGCTTGGGCTTTAAAGCCGACGCCAACCAGATTGAGTTTTTTCTCAAAGCCTTTGCTCACACCTTGCACCAAGTTGTTCACCAACTGACGCATAGTGCCGCTCATGGCATTGGCTTCACGCGAATCATTCGCTGGCGTGAAACTCAAATTGCCAGCATCGTTTTTGATCGTGACCAAAGGGTTGGCTTTGAGCGACAGCGCGCCGCCAGCGCCTTTGACATTGATGGCGTCGGCGCTTTGCGCAAACTCGACACCAGCAGGAATTGCAACAACTAATTTAGCTACACGGGACATATTTTTCTCCTCCCGCTTAAGCGACGTAGCACAAGACTTCGCCGCCAACGCCAGTAGCGCGGGCTTTGCGGTCAGTCATGACGCCTTTAGGTGTAGTCACAATCGCGACACCCAAACCATTCATGACTTGCGGAATTGCATCACGGCCTTTGTACACACGCAGACCAGGGCGGCTGACGCGCTCGATGCGCTCAATCACTGGACGGCCCGCGTAATACTTCAAGGAAATCTCGAGGTCAGACTTGCCGCCCTCAGTTTTTACTTGGAAGCCATCAATGTAGCCTTCATCTTGCAGCACTTGGGCAATCGCCACTTTGAGCTTAGATGAAGGCACACGAACTATTTCTTTCGCCACCATTTGCGCGTTACGGATACGCGTTAGCAAATCGGCGATGGGATCACTCATACTCATGTTTGTATTCTCCTACGCCTGAATTACCAGCTGGCTTTAGTAACGCCCGGGATTTCGCCCGCGAAAGCCATCTCACGAATTTTGGCACGACCCAAGCCAAATTGGCGGAAGGTACCACGTGGACGACCAGTGATGGCGCAACGCGCACGCAAACGGGTTGGGTTCGCATTGCGTGGCAATTTTTGCAAGGCATAGCGAGCTGCCATGCGCTCGTCGTCAGACTTTTTCGCATCGTGTGCGATTGCCTGCAACTCAGCATATTTTTTAGCGAATTTTGCGACGAGCGTTTCGCGCTTTTGCTCGCGCTGGATCAGTGCTGCTTTAGCCATGACGTCAACCTTAATTCTTGAATGGGAAACGGAAAGCCGTGAGAAGCGCTTTGGCTTCTTCGTCGGTTTTCGCAGTTGTCGTGATGCTGATATTGAGACCGCGCAAAGCATCTACTTTGTCGTATTCAATTTCAGGAAAAATGATTTGCTCTTTCACGCCGATGTTGTAGTTACCACGGCCGTCAAAAGAACGACCAGAGATACCACGGAAATCGCGTACGCGGGGCAGAGAAATATTCACGAAACGATCGAGGAATTCGTACATCTGCACACCGCGCAGCGTAACCATGCAGCCAATGGCTTGGTTTTCACGAATTTTGAAACCTGCAATCGCTTTTTTAGACTTAGTCACTACAGGTCGTTGACCCGCAATCTTCGTCAAATCAGCCACTGCGTTGTCCATGACTTTTTTGTCGGCTACAGCTTCACTCACACCCATGTTCAAGGTGATTTTAGTGATGCGCGGCACTTGCATAGGCGACTTGTAACCAAATTTGGCAATCAAATCAGCCGAGATTTTTTCACGAAACTGTTGTTGTAAACGAGCCATTTTTATCCCTTACGCAGCGTTAACCAAGGCACCGCTTGATTTGTAAACGCGGGCGCGCTTGCCATCAGCTTGTACTTTGATACCTACGCGATCGGCCTTGCCAGTGCTGGCATTGAAAATAGCGAGGTTAGATTGGTGAATCGGCATCTCTTTAGAGATGATGCCACCCGCTTCGCTTTTGGCTGGATTTGGTTTAGTATGTTTTTTAACAACATTCACACCCTCAACCACCAAACGGTCCACGCCTGCACGCAAGGCGATCTTGCCGCGCTTACCCTTATCGCGACCCGCGATAACGATGACTTCGTCGCCTTTGATGAGCTTATTCATACTCATTCCCCTTATAGGACTTCAGGTGCCAATGACACGATTTTCATGAAGCGCTCGCCACGCAACTCACGCGTAACGGGGCCAAAAATGCGTGTGCCGATTGGCTCTAGCTTGGCATTGAGCAGCACAGCCGCGTTGCCATCGAACTTAATCAAAGAGCCGTCTGGACGACGAATGCCTTTGGCGGTACGCACCACAACGGCGCTGTAAACATCGCCCTTTTTAACGCGAGCGCGCGGAGCAGCTTCTTTAACGCTTACTTTGATGATGTCGCCAACAGATGCGTAACGGCGTTTAGAGCCGCCCAGCACCTTGATGCACAACAAGGACTTCGCGCCCGTGTTGTCGGCAACCTCAAGTCGAGATTCGGTTTGGATCATTTTTTTGCTTTCCAACTTGCCCAGCCACCACAACGGCAACTAAACAGTCTTGGGCCCGTAGCCAACCTTGCGGTCAACTATTGAGCGAAACGAACACCTAAAGGGCTCGGCAACACGCTGGCTACCAAACCCAACACACTACCCATTAGTGCGAGGGATTCTGATTCTACAACAGAAAAGCTGCTCTGGTCAACGCGTGCCGGGTATTTTTATGCCAGCGCTCATCTCCTGCCTGCCGCACTGGGCTTGGCAGATGAGTAAAAGTATAGCAACTCAGGCAGCTTTGATAATGCCTAAACCCAACTTATAAGTCAAAAAATGTCAGCTGCGCCAGGCGTGCGCCACGCCTTGTGCTACTCACGCTTCTTCACAGACATCAAAAAAGTCCGACTATTTTGCGAGTGCGCGGCAAAAAGTGGACAATCCCTCCTTTCTTTCTCTACTGCGACTTTGGCCCTCGGGCAGGGGTCGCATCTGCCCTGACTGTGCAAAACGATAAAAAAGGCTATCTAGCCAGCATGACCTTGGGCGCCATCGGCGTCGTTTACGGCGATATAGGCACCAGCGTTCTCTACTCCATGAAGGAAGTGTTTGGCTCTGGCCATGTTGCTTTCACCACCGAGAATGTTTACGGCATTTTGTCGCTGTTTGTTTGGACGCTGACTATCATCGTCAGCTTGAAATATGTGACCTTGGTACTGCGCGCCGACAACAAGGGCGAGGGTGGCCTGATTGCCATGCTGGCACTGGCATCGAATGCAGTTCGCGACAATGCCTTTAGGCATCGCTGGATCATGCTGCTGGGCATTTTTGGCACTTGCTTGTTTTATGGCGATGGCGTCATCACGCCCGCCATCACGGTCTTGGGCGCGATGGAGGGTCTAAGCGTCATTTCACCCAATTTGCAGGAATACATCATTCCTTTTGCGTTGACTATTTTGTTTGCTTTGTTCTTTATTCAGAAGTACGGCACGGCTGGCATAGGCAAGTTTTTCGGCCCCGTCATGCTGCTGTGGTTTGTCGTGATCGCGCTCTTGGGCGTGTATCACATCGTTGATAACCCGCATATCCTCCAAGCCCTCAGCCCGCACTATGCGCTGGCCTTTATTTTTGAAGCGCCGCACATCGCCTTCATCTTGCTGGGCGCGGTCGTGCTGTGCGTGACTGGGGCTGAGGCGCTCTATGCCGACATGGGTCATTTTGGCAAACTACCTATCCGCTTGGCCTGGTTCACCATTGTCATGCCTTGCTTGATGTTGAATTACTTTGGCCAAGGCGCCTTGCTATTAAAAAATCCCGAGGCCAAGACCAACCCCTTTTTTATGATGGCGCCGAGCTGGGCCTTGATTCCTTTGGTCGTGTTGGCTACCCTTGCCGCCGTCATTGCCTCGCAAGCCCTCATTACCGGCGCTTTTAGCATTACCAAGCAAGTGATCCAGCTGGGTTATTTGCCGCGCATGCGCATCATCTACACCAATGTCAAAGAGATAGGCCAAATCTACATTCCCTTTATCAATTGGGCGCTGTTCGTCGCGATTGTGTTGGCGGTGATGATGTTCAAGAGCTCGGGCGCACTAGCGGCGGCCTATGGTATTGCGGTCACCACCGACATGCTGATCACCACCATCTTGACCTTCTTTGTGCTGCGCCACGCGTGGAAATACTCATTGGTTTGGAGCGTTCTGGCTACCGGTTTTTTCTTCTGGATAGACTTGGCTTTTTGGAGCTCGAATTTACTCAAGTTTTTCAAGGGCGGCTGGTTCCCTATCCTCATCGGCGCCTCGATTTTCACACTCATGCTGACTTGGAAAGAAGGCCAGCGTCTGTTGCGCGAAGTGCGCAAAGCCGACGCTCTGCCCTTGAAAGATTTTTTAGATGGTGTTTATCGCTCGCCGCCTACTAGCGTCGACGGCACAGCTGTCTTTATGTCGGCTGAAGAGGGTACGGTGCCTACGGCTCTGTTGCATAACCTCAAGCACAACAAAGTGCTGCACGAGGTCAACCTATTTGTCACCATCCACAGCCACGAGACGCCGTGGATAGGCCTGAGCGCCCGCACACAAATCGAGGCGTTAGGCCACAACTGCTGGCAAGTGATTTTGAACTACGGCTTTAAGAACGAACGCGATGTGCCTGAGGCGCTGAAACAACTCAAGGGCCATGGCTTTGAGTTTGACCCCATGAGCACCAGTTACTTTTTATCACGCGAAACCATCGTGCCCACCGTGGGCGCGGGCATGGCCCATTGGCGTGAAAAACTGTTTGCGCAAATGCACCACAACGCCAGTGGCGCGGCTGAGTTTCTGCATCTGCCGAACAATGCGGTGGTGGAGATGGGCTCTAAGGTCGAGATCTGAAACACCCATTTTTAAGGGTGTTTTTGGCACTTTAGGCCGCCAAAACTGCCTGAGCAGCTATTGAAACAGTAGTGCTTAGGCTGCTAATTCTTGTGGCGCTTTGGCATGGCTTTGCAAGACTTGCTGCTTGACCTGCAAAATTTGCGCTGGATGCATCGAGAAACTGCGCAAACCCATGCGCAAGAGCAGCTGCGTGTAGCGCGCATCGCCCGCCATCTCGCCGCAGACGGTGACCAGTTTGCCGCGTTTGCGCGCCGCCTGTATGGTCTGCTCAATCAAGAACAAGACGGCTGGGTGCAACGGGTTGTAGAGGTGCGCGACACTGTCGTCGCTGCGATCAATCGCCAAGGTGTACTGAATCAGGTCGTTGGTGCCGATCGAGAGAAAGTCGAAGTAATCCAAGAACATCTCGGCCTGCAAAGCCGCAGCCGGAATCTCGATCATGGCGCCGATTTGCACGGGGCCGTAAGACTCGCCACGCGCATCCAAAATCTCTTTACAGGCGGCGATATGCGCCAGCGTTTGCGCTATCTCGTCCTCGGCGCAGAGCATGGGAATCAAAATCTTCACGCTGCCGTGTGCGGCCGCGCGCAAGAGTGCGCAAATTTGGGCGCGAAACATGGCCGGCTCAGCCAAGCACCAGCGTATAGCGCGCAGCCCCAGGGCCGGATTCGTTTCTGTTTCATGCTCGTGGCGGCCGTGGCCATCGGCGCGGTCTAGCGGCTTGTCTGACCCTATGTCTATGGTACGGATGGTCAGCGGCAAGCCGCGCATACCCTGCACGGCTTCGCGGTAGGCGAGGTATTGCTCTTCTTCGTCGGGCAAATCACCCGCACGGCCCATGAACAAAAATTCGCTGCGAAACAAACCCACGCCTACGGCACCAGCGGCCACTGCCAGGGCGGCATCGCTGGGCATTTCGATGTTGGCGAGCAAGTCCACGCGCTCGCCATCGAGCGTGATCGCCGGTGTGTGCTTGATGCGCACCAAGCGCTCGCGCTCGAGGCGGCTTTGGCGTTGTTTGAGTCGATATTCCTCGACCACGCTAGGTTCGGGGTCCACCAGCACCAGCCCCGCATCGCCGTCGATGATGACGAGATCGTCAGGGCGCAACAATTGGCTGGCCGTGCGCGCGCCGACCACCGCTGGAATGTCCATGCTGCGCGCCACAATCGCGGTGTGCGAGGTCGGGCCGCCCACATCGGTGATAAAGCCGACGAAGACCGAGGCTTTGAACTTGAGCATGTCAGCCGGCGACAAATCATGCGCCACCAAAATCAACTGCGCATCGCTGTCTATTTGTGACTGCTGCGCCAGCGCGTCTAAGCTGGCGGGCACCTGCTGCTTGTCGTTTTGCATATATTGCAAAATGCGCTCGACCACTTGTTCCAAGTCGGCCTTGCGTTCGCGCAAATAGGGGTCTTCCATTTCGTCAAATTGGCGCGAGACGATTTCCAGCTGGCGCGTCAGCGCCCACTCGGCGTTGTAGTGGCGCTCTTCTATCCATTGCTTGATGCTTTTGACCAGCTCTTGGTCTTGCAGCAGCATCAAATGCACATCCAAAATCGCGGCCAGCTCGTGCGGCGCGTCAGCGGGCATGTCGGCGAGCAATTTTTCTAACTCCTGCACCACTTTGTTGCGTGCCGCGCCCACGCGTTTGATTTCGTCTTCGACCTGACTGGCTTGAATATAGTAATGCTGCACATGCGAGCGCACACTCGTCATCAACACCGCCTTGCCGATGGCAATGCCGCGCGATACCGCCAAACCCTGTATGGCAATGCTCATGTTGATGGTTCTCCCTTGTGGCTGGCAGTGCGCCTGTGCGCTTTGTCCTGCTGGTATGAATGGACTACCGCCTTTTTCGCTGATTATTGCAGCTTTCGGCCCAGCGCCCAGACGCGCACAGCAGCAGCCCCTGGCGCGGTAATGCTGCTCCATATTGCATACACTTGTTGCTATATGAGCAGCACCGACACCACCAGCGCGCCCGCGCCCGACTACTTGTCATACAGCCAAGACCTGGGGCAGGGGCGTTTTGCCTCGCGCTTGCGCGTTTCGGGCATGCATTGCGCGGCTTGCGCGGGCACGGTCGAGCGTCTACTGCACAAAGCCGGGGTGCAAAACGCCCAAGTCAATGCCGCCACGGGCCGCGCCCGCGTGGTTTGGGAGCCCGCGCACAGCAGCCCCGAGCGCTGGCTGGCCGCCGTAGAACAGGGCGGCTACAGCCTCACGCCGCTGGAGGGCGAAGACCACCTAGAGACAGCCCGCCTAGAGCAACGCAAAGCCTTGTGGCGCTGGTTGGTCGCGGGCTTTTGCATGATGCAAGTCATGATGTATATGTGGCCCTTGTATGGTTTTTTTGGCAGCAACGACATCGACTTTGACAGCGAACGCCTGCTGCGCTGGGCCATGTTGCTGCTGTCGATACCGGTGCTTTTATTCTCTAGCGGCCCCTACTTCAGCAGCGCGTGGCGCGACATTCAGCAGCGCCGCGTCAGTATGGATTTGCCCGTCGCCATCGGCATAGCGCTGGCTTTTGGTGTCAGCGCCACTGCCACGCTCTACCCGCGTGGGGCTTGGGGTGCCCTTTTGTATTTCGATTCGCTCACCATGTTCGTCTTTATTTTGCTCTCAGGCCGCTGGCTTGAAGCGCATCTAAAGTCCCAAACCGCAGGCGCACTCGATAACTTAGGCGCGCAAATGCCACAACGCGCCACGCGTTTGCTAGCCAATGGCGAGCTTGAAAGCGTAAGCGTGCGCCAACTGCGCGCGGGCGACCGTGTGCGCGTGCGTGTCGGCGAGCAAATCCCGGCTGATGGGCGAGTAGCCGTGGGTGACTCATGGGTGGATGAAGCCCTGCTCACTGGCGAGAGCAAGCCCGTGCACAAGGGCTGCGCCAGCGCCGTCGTCGCAGGCAGCATCAACCAATCGCAAACGCTGGAAATCGAAGTCGAGCAAGTCGGCAGCGACACGCGCTTTGCGCAAATCGTCGCGCTGATGGAAGGCGCCGCTGACGCCAAACCCAAACTGGTGCAACTGGCTGACCGCATGGCGCAGCCCTTCCTCATCGCCGTCTTAGGCATCGCGGCATTGGCTTGGGCTTATTGGTTTGCGCAGGGCGACGCGCAGCGCGGCTTAGTCATAGCCATCAATGTGCTGATCGTGACTTGCCCTTGTGCGCTGGCCATGGCCGCGCCCACCGCGCTGCTCTCAGCCACGGCAGCGCTGGCGCGCCAAGGCGTGCTGGTGCGTGACATCGGTGTACTTGAAAAACTCACCCACATCAGCCACCTTTTGTTTGATAAAACCGGCACGCTCACGCAAGACGCCATCGCGGTGCAAGCCGTCGAACTCTGCGGCGATACCAGCAGCGCGCAGGCTTGGGGCTGGGCGAGCGCTCTGGCGCAGCACTCGCTGCACCCCGCGTCTAAAGCCTTGGTCGCTGGCTGTCCGCCTAACTTGTCCGCAGCGCTGGCCACCGCGGTGAATGAGTTGCCCGGTCAAGGTTTGGAAGGCCAAATAGAAGGCAGAACCTATCGCCTAGGCCGCTCCAGCTGGTGCAGCCCAACTGCTGCTGCGCCAACTGGTATGCAAGTTTGCTTGGCTCGTGAGGGCGTAGTGTTGGCTTACTTCAGCCTAGCCGAAGTCTTGCGGCCCGATGCTCCCGCCGCCTTGCAGCAGTTACAGCAAATGGATATGCACTTGAGCATCAGCTCGGGCGACCAAGAAAGCGCTGTCGCCCGCATCGTGCAGCAACTGGGTTTAACTCTGCCCTACCAAGCCGAGCGCACACCGCAAGACAAGCTGCAACAACTGCGCAGCCTGCAAGCGTCAGGCGCTAAGGTGCTGATGGTGGGGGACGGCATCAACGATGCCCCCGTTTTGGCGGGCGCTGATGTATCGATGGCGATGGCGGGCAGCGCGCCTGTGGCGCAAGTGCAAGCCGACATTGTGTTTTTACAAGACAGCCTGATGAATGTGCCGTTGTCTTTGGCGCACGCGCGCAAAACCATGCGCATCGTCAAAGAGAATTTGCTTTGGGCGGTGCTCTACAACTGCATCGCCATTCCGCTGGCGCTGTCGGGCGTGCTGACGCCGTGGATTGCGGGTTTGGGCATGGCGCTCAGCTCCACCATTGTTTTGCTCAATGCCACGCGCCTGCAAAAGATCAAAGCCTAGGCTTAAAATGACCTTATCCACCTCTTTTACTATTGTTTAAGTAGCTACTCAGGCAGGTTTGGCGGCCTGAACAGCCAATTTATTACTCAAAATCACTAAAAGTAACGAAATTCTGGCCAATTCGCTTAAAATTTAAGCAAATCGGTCTTAAATGCTTAGAAAATAGACCTAATACCCTCGTTTTTACTGATACTTTACACAAGAGAAGTGTACAAATAACCCATTAGTCATTAAAATCGGAACAGGATGCTAGCCATCCCCCGCTTTTCCTCCCTGAGCGGGAGCCTTCTTAAAGGCTTTAATAGCCCCGACCTTTTGGTTGGGGCTTTTTTTTGCC
>CAZUUN010000017.1:16506-17830 GCA_964622735.1 uncultured Burkholderiaceae bacterium
AGCCTTCTTAAAGGCTTTAATAGCCCCGACCTTTTGGTTGGGGCTTTTTTTTGCCCGCACTCAATCAGGCTCTTGCACTTGCGCGCGTTTTTTGCCGGGCAGCTGGCTCAGCAGCAGCGCGCCCACGATCAAAGCCGCACCAAACAAACCCGCAGGGCTCAAGCCCTCTTGAATAATGAAGTAAGCCGCGATGGCGGCAAAGACTGGCTCCAGGCCATAGACGATAGCGCTTTGTACCGCACTCACATAGCGCTGCCCCCAAATTTGCAAGGCGGGCGCCAACATACTGGCAAACACAAGCAAATAAACCATAGCGCCCCACTGCGCTTGGTTTAGCGCAGCCGCTCTGCCGACAAAAGCACTCCACTCGCCGCTGAGCAATAAGAACAGCGCCGCACATCCACCAACCATCACGCCCTGCAGCGCAGTCAGCGGCACGATGCGCAAAGGCTGGGCGCGGTTCACGCGCGCGCTCCACTCCAATAGCAAAATATAAATCGCATAAAAAATCATGCCGATGAAGGTCAGGCTATCACCGCTATTCCACGGCGCTTCTTCATAAAACAAAAACCACATGCCCACAGCGGCCAACAAGCAGCCAGCCCACAAACGCCAATGCGGGCGCTGCCCCAAGCCAATAGCAAAAATCGGCACGGCCAAAACATTCAGCCCCGTGATGAAGGCATTGCGATTGCTGCTGGTGCGCGCCAGCCCTTCGGTCTGCAACCAAAAAGCGGCGAATAAAACCACGCCCAAGAGCGCACCCCAGCGCCACTCAGCCCGCGTGATGCCGCCCACCAAAAAGAGTAAAAACACACCCGCGCCGCCGTAGCGCAAGAGCGTGATGTCGAGTGCGCCCAAGCTGCCCGTCAGGGTTTTGAGGATGGGGAAAGTCGTGCCCCAAACCGCGCACATGAGGGCGAGCAAAACCAGCCCCAAGCGTTTGCGCGCAGCCAGGCTTTGCGGCAGACGCCGATCGATAAAAGAAAACATAAGGAAAACGGACTCTATTACTATTAAATTTGTAGCTGCTCAGGCAGATTTTATCGAATAAATAGCCTTTTTCTTTCATAATATGGACCTCAAAGGCCGCGCAAACCCTTGCAGCAACAAGCTGATAGCAGCCTTTCTACAATAGACGGCTTATGGCACTTCTTCACATCTCAGAACCCGGGCAAACGCCCAACCCGCACGAACGCCGCTTGGCAGTCGGTATAGACCTAGGCACCACGCACTCACTCGTGGCCGCGATCAAACACGGCATACCCGAATGCCTGCCCGATGCCGAAGGGCGCGTGCTCTTTCCATCGGCCGTGCGCTATGT
>CAZUUN010000018.1:0-17648 GCA_964622735.1 uncultured Burkholderiaceae bacterium
GGCGTTGTAAGGGCGCGAGGGTTTGCCATCAAAGGCGGCGGGGTCGCGCTCGCTCAATTTGAACATGCTGCGGTCGATGATCAAGTCACCACGAATGTGCCGGATGCCAGCGGCTTGCACTTGCGCCAACAACTCTTGCACGCGCGGGTAGGTCAGGTAAGGGTCGCCCCCACCTTGAATGATCAAATTGCCATCGAGCACCCCCTGGGGCAGCAGGCGGCCATCGCGCAGCACTTGGGTGCGCCAGCGAAAGTTGCCGCCTAAAGTCTGCAAACTGGCGTAGGTGGTCACCAACTTCATGACCGAGGCGGGATTCATCGCCGCATCCACCCGATAGGCCAAGCGCGCTGGCGGCAAGTCACCGTGGTGCTGCGCATCGGCGCGGGTGGGGCCTTGGTTCAGCGGCACGCTGGCGTCTTGCAGCGGCACCGCCACCACCATGGCGCTCAAGCTGCTCTCAGGCAAACCCGCGCGCGCCAGTGCTGCGCTCACGCTCGGTGGCAGTGTCGTTTGCTGCGCTTGGCTGACTGCGGCGCCTAAGGCGAATGACAGCGCGACGAGCAAGCGGGCGGGGCAGTGCATATCAGAGCAGTTTTTTTAATTGGTAGAGCGCATCGAGCGCTTCGCGTGGGCTCATGCCATCGGGGTTCAGGTCTTGCAGCGCGCCTATCAGCGCGTGGGCGGCTGCGGGTTCTGCCAGCGTGTCAAAAGCATCGTCCGCATCGTGACTAAACATGTCGGTTTGCGCTTCTTGTGCCAAACGCCGCGCTTGCAATTGGCCCAAGGTCAGGCGCGCTTGTTTCAGCACCGGTGTGGGTATGCCCGCAAGCTGCGCCACCTCAATGCCGTGGCTGCGGCTCGCGGGCCCTGGTTCAATCGCGTGCAAAAACACAATCTGTTGGCCGTTTTGCACTGCGCTCACATGCACATTGCGGGCGCAGGCGTGGTGAGCGGGCAGCTCGGTCAATTCAAAGTAGTGCGTGGCAAACAGGGTCAGGGCTTGCGTTTTGTTGTGCAAATGGCTGGCGATGGCGCCGGCCAAAGCCAAGCCGTCCTCGGTTGAGGTGCCGCGGCCAATCTCATCCATCAGCACCAAAGACTGCTCGGTGGCGTGGCGCAAAATATGCGCCGCTTCCACCATCTCCAGCATAAAAGTCGATTGCGCGTTAGCCAAATCATCGGCCGCGCCTATGCGCGTGTGGATGGCGTCGATCGGGCCTATGCGGCAAGCTTGGGCTGGCACAAAGCTGCCCATGCAAGCGAGCAGGGCGATGAGCGCAACTTGGCGCATATAGGTCGATTTACCGCCCATATTCGGACCGGTGATGAGGAATAAGCGCTGGCGCGGATTGATGTCGCTGTCGTTGGCGTAAAAGCTGCCTTGGCTGCTGGCGGCCAAACGCATTTCGACCACGGGGTGGCGACCTGCAGTTATTTGTATGCCGACCTCTTTGCTGTAGCTCGGTTGGCACCAGTTCAAAGTCAGCGAGCGCTCGGCCAAGCAGCACAGCGCATCAAGTGCGGCTAGCGCCCGCGCCAAGCGCGTGAGCTGCGGCACAAAGCCTTGCAGCTCTTGCAGCAGCGCGTCGTATAAAAACTTCTCGCGTGCCAAGGCGCGCTCTTGCGCCGACAGCGCTTTGTCTTCAAACGCTTTGAGCTCGGGCGTGATGAAGCGCTCGGCGTTCTTCAGCGTTTGCCGGCGCTGGTAATGCGCGGGCACATGCGCGAGCTGCCCTTGGCTGATTTCGATATAAAAACCATGCACGCGGTTGAACTGCACTTTCAAATTGGCAATGCCGGTGCTGCTGCGCTCGCGCGCTTCCATCTCTAGCAAAAACGCGTCGCAATTGCTGGCGATGGCGCGCAGCTCGTCTAGCTCGGCATCAAATCCGGTGGCGATCACGCCGCCCGTACGCAGGTGCGTGGCTGCTTCGCTGCTGATGGCCAATTGCAAACGCTCGATACAAGCCGGTGGGGCGACTAAATCAGTGTGAATTTGAAGCAAATAAGGTGTTTCAGGCCGTAAAACCTGCCTGAGCAGCTCACATTTTTGCAGTGATTGGCCTAGCGCCAACAACTCGCGCGGGCGTATTTGCGCCAGTGCCAAGCGCGCGGCTAAGCGCTCCACATCGTTCAGGCCTTTGAGCGTTTCGCGCAGCGGCGCGGCTTGATCGGGCTTGCGCAACAGGGCAATGGCGTCCAGCCGCTGTTGCGCTATGCTGCGGTCGCGCGGTGGCGCCAGCATCCAGCTTTTGAGCAAACGGCTGCCCATGCCGCTCATGCAGGTATCGAGCAGGCTCAGCAGCGTAGGCGCTTCTTCGCCGCGCAGGGTTTGTGTCAGCTCTAGATTGCGCCGTGTGGCAAGGGGCAAGGCGACAACGCTGCTTTCTTGCTCTAGGCTGAGCGTGTCGATGTGCGCCAATTGCGTGCCCTGGGTGTGCTCGGCATAGTGCAAGAGCGCCGCAGCGGCGGCCTGCGCTTGGGGGGCGTCTTGCGCGCCAAAGGCGTGCAGGCTTTGCGTGCCCAGCAGCGCGCAGAGTTTGCTCTGGCCCAACTGCGTGTCAAACTGAAAGCTCGGACGCAGCGTCAGCGCATAGCCCAGTTGCGCACTGCCTTGCGCCAGCAGGCTTTCTAAAGATTCGTTGCTGTCGGCTGAATAAATCACCTCGCTCGGCGCGATGCGCACCAGCCACTGCGGCAAGTCTTGTGCGGCGCATTCGGCCAAATGGATTTGACCTTGTGCCACCGCCAGCCAAGCCAGACCTAAGGGCTTGCGCCCACTTTGGTGGATGGCGAGCAAGAGCGACACGGACTTCTCGCCCAGCAGCGCGCTGTCGGTCAGCGTGCCGGGGGTTAATACGCGCAGCACCTTGCGCTCGACCGGGCCTTTGCCCACGCCGACTTCGCCCACTTGCTCGCAAATCGCGACCGATTCGCCCAAGGCGACCAATTTGGCGAGATAGCCTTCGGCCGCGTGATAGGGCACGCCCGCCATGGCGATGGGCTGGCCGCCAGAGTTGCCACGCGTGGTTTGCGTAATACCCAAAAGGCGCGCCGCTTTGATGGCATCGTCAAAAAACAGCTCGTAAAAATCGCCCATGCGGTAGAACACCAGCGTGTGCGGGTACTCGGCCTTCACCCCCAGATACTGTTGCATCATGGGTGTGTGCGTTTGAGCGGCTTCCTGCGGGGGCGTAGCATTTTTCATAGGGTTCACTATTTTGCCACTGCGCGGGTGCTTATGAGTGTGTGGCGACTCTGGTCGGATCAATGGAGCGGAATGACGCGGCGAACAAGCAAAAAGCCGACTGCTAACAGTCGGCTTCAGTTTTAGGCGGTGCGCCTCAAGCGCTTGCTTGATGGGCAGACGGATCAGTCTTTCAAATCCGCGGGGACTTTGCCGCCATTGGCAGCCACCTTATTCATCACTTGGCGATGCAGCCAAATATTCATAGCGGCTGAGTCGCTGGTGTCGCCCGTGTAGTGCAGCTCTTTGGCCAATTCTTTGCGCGCCGACAGTGAGCTGTCTATGCCCAGCAGCTTCATCAAGTCGACGATAGAAGTGCGCCAGTTGAGCTTCTCGGCGGATGTTTGCGCCATGTCGTTCAGCACCTGCTCCACATCGACCTGAGCCATAGGCGCGGCTGCAGCCGCAGTTGCCGTGGGCGCATTGGCTGCTGGCGTGGTGGTCGTCGGCGTTGGTGCAGGGGTGGATGCAGCAGGAGCGCTTGGCGCCGCATGCGCTGACGGGAAGATTTTGCTGAAAATATTACTGAGTATGCCCATGGGTATCTCCTTATGGTTATAGAAAAAAGGCGGCAAGTATTGCCGCCTGGTGGATTAACGGTAAACGTGTTGACCGTTATTTTTGCGCCAGCTCTCTTCCAAGTGCACAGCGTCATCTTCGTTTTTCGTGCGCAGACCCATCAGAATGCCACCTTTTTTGATGCCTTCTTCATACTCTTTCACGCGCTCTTCAGGAATGTTCCAACCGATCAAAGCACCAATCAGGCCGCCGCTAGCCGCGCCCGCACCAGCACCGGCTACCGCAGCTGCCAATGGACCAGCGATGACTAAGCCTAAGCCCGGTACCAAAAGTGTCGTACCCACTGCAGCGATAGCCGCAAGAATAGCGCCAACAGTGCCGCCCACTGCGCCGCCGATGCCTGCGCCTTCAGCGGCTTTGTTGCCCAACTCGGTTTCGCGGCCAGCCGTGGTGCCGACAAAATGCGTGTTGCGCGTGGCGTCCGACATGACCAAATTCACATCATCGCGGCCATAGCCACGCGCATGTGCTGCTTCATAAGCGGTTTCAGCACTGCGGCGATCTGGGAAAAGGCCGGTAACCATCGTGCGCTGGTTTGAGTTTGTAGTTTGCATAGGTGTCTTTCAAGTTAAAAAGAATGATTTAAAAATAAAGTGGCTTTGCACACGTCTGCACATGGCCAACTCGCGCTCTCAGACCCCGACTAAAACTGCAGGTCTACTTCTTTGCCCGCTTGCCGCCCTTATTTAAGGCTTCAAGGCAGGCAAAATCTTTCATGACGCTTAGCGTTTAGCTCGCGCCTTGGATTTACTTATTCAGGGTATTGCGCCATCAGCTCTTGTTTGCGCTCGTACATCTGCGCACCCAGAGCATCCAAATCCATTTTGGATTCTTTGGCTTTAGGGAACATGTCGCGGTGCTCTTCTTTGACATGGTGTTCAACCAGTTCGCCCATGACCTTGACCTTGGCGTCGTACGCATCGCCGCCAGGCTCCACGCCTTCAACTTGGGCGATCAAGTCTTTGATGGAGTCATGCTCGACATTGGCTTCGGGTACCAATTCGTGGTCCTTCAATGCTTTTTGGAAAGCCGGGTAAAAAATTTCTTCTTCAATTTGCGTGTGCACTGTTAGCTCTTTGCAAATTTGCGCGACCAGCGCTTTCTTCTTGCTGGCTGAGCGGGCTTGCTCAAACTCTTCAAACAAACCAGCGACGAGCTTGTGGTCTGCGCGCAGCAAAGCAGTGGCCTCGGGCTTTTTTTCTGGCTTCGATTCATCTTTCTTGCTAGTAGTCATGATCGTTTGTTTCCTCGTGTGGTTTTATGAATCCAGCAATTCTTAGACGCTTGGTCTGTGCTGGTGCCTTGATTCTCAGTGCAAGGGTGTGAGGGCGTCCGTCAGGCGCGGGGCACTGCTTGCGTAGGAGGAATGCGCAGGGAAAACGCTTTTGTAGGCGTGCTTCCTTACTGTGCGTAAGGCGGTGGCGCGGCCTGTTTTTCGGCGCGCTTTTTTCGGGGCGCGCACCTAGAATCAAGCCGTCCTAACTTGACTGGAGCACCATCAATGACTAGCCCTAAGGCGAATGAAACGCAGCATGCTGCGACGCCCCAATACACAGAATTTGAAGACCTATTCGCCCAGTTAGGCTTGCCTAATACGGCCAAAGATATTCAAGAGTTCATCTGCGCGCATCGGCCACTGCCGGGTGATGTGCTCTTGGTCGATGCGCCATTCTGGACGCCTGTACAAGCAGACTTTATTCGTGAAAAAAGACTAGAGGATTCGCCCACTTGGACCATCTTGATCGACAAGCTCAATGCTTTGTTACGCGAGGAAGATATTCCTGGCTGTGAGCAATACCAAGCGGCAAGACAAACTCCAGCAAACAAACTGTTGCTCTAGTTTTTGTATACAAAGTCGTGGTGCGCCTGCTTCAACTGCAAAGCTGAAGTTGGGCAAGCGCCAGCGTTGGACGCACTACATGGGGCTGATCGAGCAAGCGCTGGTCTTCAGGATGGAATAGACCTAGAATGAAATTCGACTGGCTAGAACGAGAGGCAACTGACATGACACTCAAGCAAGACGATGCGGCTATGCACGCTGCGCACCAACAGTACACCGAATTCGGCGATCTGTTTGCTCAGCTGGGCCTGCCCAATAGCCCGCAAGAGATACGCGAATTCGTCTGTACCCATAGGCCTATTCCGGGGCATTTGCTGTTGGCTGAGGCGCCTTGCTTTACGCCCTCGCAAGCCGCTTTTTTGGCTGAAAAACGCCTGCAAGATTCGCCCACTTGGACCATCTTGATCGACAAGCTCAACGCTCTGCTGCGCGAGTACGACGAGCCGGGTTGTTAAGACCAGTCAAGCTTATAGATCGCCCAGCGCGACGAGTTTTTCTTCTAAGTATTCGGCCAAGCCGTAGTGGCCGCCTTCGCGCCCTAGGCCCGATTGTTTAATGCCGCCAAAAGGCGTGTGCTCGTTTGAGAGCGTGCCGCCATTCACGCCCACCATGCCGCTTTCTATCGCTTCGGCCACGCGCCATACGCGGCTGATGTCGCGGCTAAAGAAGTAGGCGGCCAAACCAAATTCGGTGTTGTTCGCCAGCGCGATGGCCTCGGCCTCAGTCTCAAACCGCACTACTGGTGCCAATGGGCCAAAGGTTTCTTCACGCGTGCAAAGCATCTCGCTAGTCACATTCGTCAGCACTGTGGGTTGGTAGAAGTTAGGGCCTAAATCGGCGAGTGCTTTGCCGCCCGTGGCGACTTGGGCGCCCAGCTTTTTGGCGTCTTGCACATGGGCTTTGATTTTTTTGATGGCAGCCGCCTCGATCAAGGGGCCGATTTGCACGCCCTGGGCAAAGCCGTCGCCCACTTGCAGTTTGGCCACTTCGGCGCTCAAACGCGCGGTGAAAGCATCGTAAATACCAGCTTGTGCATAAAAGCGGTTGGCGGCGTTGCAGGCTTGGCCGGCATTGCGGAATTTGGCCGTCATGGCGCCCTTTACGGCGCTGTCTAAATCGGCATCGTCAAAGACGATAAAGGGCGCGTTGCCGCCGAGTTCAAGCGCGAGTTTTTTCACCGTCGGTGCGCATTGCGCCATCAGAATGCGGCCAACGGCGGTGGAACCGGTGAAGGACAAATGCCGCACTGTTTCGCTTGCACACAGGGCTTGCCCCACGCCTTTGGCATCGGTGCTGGTGATGATGTGCAGCACCTCGCGCGGCACGCCCGCTTGGTAGGCCAGCTGGGCCGCGGCCAAGGCCGACAAAGGCGTGAGCTCGGCGGGTTTGAGCACCACGGGGCAGCCCGCGGCCAAGGCGGGCGCGACTTTGCGCGTGATCATGGCGAGCGGAAAGTTCCACGGCGTGATGGCGGCGCACACGCCTATGGGCTGTTTGAACACCAACATGCGCTGGCTGCGCGCGCTGGCGGTCAGCACTTCGCCGTAAACGCGCTTGGCCTCTTCGGCATACCACTGCACAAAGCTGGCTGCGTAGTGCACTTCGGCCAGCGCTTCGACCAGGGGCTTGCCGTTTTCGGCGGTCATGATGCGGGCCAAATCGTCTTGGTGCGCCAAGAGCAAATCAAACCAGCGGCGCAAAATATCGCCGCGCACGCGTGCGGGTTGCGTGCGCCACGGGCCCCAGGCGCTGTTGGCTGAGGCAATCGCGGCCAGCGCGTCTTGGGGCTTGGCGTTGGGCACTTGGGCGATGACCGCGTCGGTGGCTGGGTTGTGCACGGCGAAATGCCTTTTGCTGGCGCTCGGTTTTTTGATATGCGCGGCTTGCAGCAGCTGGGGGTTTTGTAGTTTGCTTAAGGGGTTCATAAAACTAGTCCTTTATTTGTAGCTGCTCAGGCAGATTTGACGGCGTTTGATGCCAAAAAGAGTCTTAAATTTGCGCTAAGAGCCAATCACCCACCAAGCGCGGCAGCGCATCCACATGGCTGGGTGGCAGAGCGCCAGCAGGGAAACCCACATGGCCACCCGTCGCTGGTTGGCATAGTTGCACATAGGGCCCGACCTCGGCTTGCTGTGGCAAGCTGACCGCGGGCACAAAGGGGTCGTTGCGGGCGTTCAGCACCAGCGCGGGCAAGCGGATGGTGTGCAAATGCGGCTTGGCCGAAGAGGCCTCCCAATAATGCTCGGTATTGCGAAAGCCGTGCACCGGCGCGGTAAACAGATTGTCGAATTCGTACAAGTCGCGCGCGCCTTTGAGCGCTTGGGCATCAAACAAACCCGGGTGTAGTTCGAGGCGGGCCAGCGCGCGCGGAATCATGGTGCTTAAAAAGTTGCGCGTGTAAATGTGGCGGTTCAAGCCGCGCCCTATGGCATGGCCGCCAGCGGCCAAATCAATCGGGCTGCACACTGCGGCGATGGCGCTGGCAAACTGCGTGGCTGCGTTGCCTAGCTCTTGTGCCCAGCGCAGCAGGGCGTTGCCACCCATCGAGACGCCGACGATGAGCAGCGGCGTTTGGCTGGCTTGCAAACGCGCGTGCAAGCGCCGAATGATCCAGTCCAACTCTTGCCAATCGCCGCTGTGGTAGGCGCGGGGTGCGAGGTTGATGCTGCCGCTGCAGCCGCGAAAATGCGCCACTGCAAAGCCCATTTGCCGCTGCTCGCACCAGCGCAAAAAGGCGCGGGCGTAAGGGCTGGCGGAAGACCCTTCGAGGCCATGAAACAGCAGCACAAAGGGCTTGTTCGGCACCGCCGCGTGCTGCGAAAAATCGACATCGATAAAGTCCTCGTCGGGCGCGGTCCAGCGCTCGCGGGCGTAATGCGCCACCACCGCCTCGCGGCTGTAGTGGGTTTTGCCCCAAAGCGCGGGCACGATGGTTTGTGCGTGACCGCCGGGCAAGAACCAAGGCGCCCGATAAGCCGCATCCAGCGGCTGGGTAAAAGTGTTCATGGCGTCTTAATCGCTATACATTCGCTAGCTGCTCAGGCAGGTTTGATGGGCTAAATCGCCAAAATTTCGCTAATATTACAATGAAAGCGCTATTGTCGCTAAAAGAAAAGGCTCTTTGCCATGCACGATGCCCAGCGTTTCAAACCCCATGTCACCGTCGCGGCCATCATCGAGCGCGATGGGCGATTTTTATTGGTCGAAGAGCACACGCCGCACGGTCTGCGTTTCAATAATCCAGCCGGTCATTTAGAGCCGGCTGAAAGCTTGCTGCAAGCGTGCACGCGCGAGGTGCTGGAAGAAACTGCGCACGACTTTGTGCCCACGGCACTGTCGGGCATTTATCTGTCTGATTTTCCGCAGCACGATGCGGCGTTGCATGGCGATTTGGCGGCGCGCACGCACTATTTGCGCTTTGCTTTTGTCGGCGACTTGGGCGCGTACCATGCAGCGCAAGCGCTCGACGCGGGCATCGTGCGCAGCGTCTGGCTCAGTTTGGATGAAATTCGTGCGTGCCAGCATTTGCGCAGCCCCTTGGTCTTGCGCTGCATCGAGGACTATCTGGCGGGCCAGCGCTACCCACTGTCTATGCTGCACTTGGTGGCGGTGGACTGAACGAGGCTTAGTCGAGTGCGGGTGCGGCAGCCGCACTGTCACGCGCCACATAGACCCAAGCCAGCAGGCCTGAGGCCAAGGTGACGCGCACGCGCTGGTAATCACCAACTTCGTAGGCATCGGCGCGCAGTAAATCTTGCGCGGTGATGGTGAAGACCGTGCCCGCCACGCTGTCGTCCGCTAAGCCGCTGTAGCGCAAGATGGGGTGGTAGCGCTCACCGCTTTGGGCCAGCACGACGGGGTCGGTGATCTCGATTAGCTCTTGGCGCCACGCCGGCAAGTGATCGGCTTGGCCCAGCAGCAAGCGATCAAAATTAGCCAACTGCACGCTGGCTAATTGCAGCGTGCCGTAAGAAAAGAGCAAGACCGGCATGATCATCGGTCTTGGCTGGGCCGCTTAGGCTTTGAGTTGTGGTTTCAAAATGCTGGTCGCTGCGGCCACCAAGCCGCTGACATCGGCCAGATTTTGCGGCACCACGATGGTATTGCCGACTTTGGCGATACCCGCCAGCGCTTCCACATATTGCTCGGCGACTTTCAGGTTCACCGCTTGCAGGCCGCCTTGGCTTTCAATTGCGGCGGCGATTTGGCGGATGGCGCTGGCGTTAGCTTCGGCTTTGGTCAAGATGGCTGAGGCTTCGCCTTCGGCCTGATTGATCTGGCTGATTTTGTCGCCTTCTGAGCGGGCAATTTCGGCTTCGCGTTGGCCCTGGGCAATATTGATTTGCTCTTGTTTGCGGCCTTCTGAGGCGGCGATCAAGGCGCGTTTTTCGCGCTCAGCCGTGATCTGCGCTTGCATGGCGTGCAAAATTTCTTTGGGCGGCGTCAAGTCTTTGATCTCGTAGCGCAAGACCTTCACGCCCCAGTTTTGCGCCGCTTGGTCAAGGGCGCTCACTACTGCGTGGTTGATCATGTCGCGCTCTTCAAAGGTTTTGTCGAGTTCGAGTTTGCCGATCTCGCTGCGCAGCGTGGTTTGCGCCAGCTGCGTGATCGCCATCAGGTAGTTAGACGAGCCGTAGGTGGCGAGTTTCGGGTCGGTGACTTGGAAGTACAAAATGCCATCGACTTGTAGCTGCGTGTTGTCGCGCGTGATACAGATTTGGCTGGGCACATCCAGCGGCACTTCGCGCAGGTCGTGGCGGGCCGAGACACGGTCGATAAAAGGAATGATGAAGCGCAAGCCCGGCTCGAGCGTGCGGTCAAATTTACCAAAACGCTCAATCACCAAAGCGCGTTGTTGCGGCACGGTGCGGATCGATTTGGCGATGAAAACCACGACGACCGCAGCGATCAGAATCCAGAAAATTTCCATGTTCTTGTCCTTAAAAAATCAAAAAATAAAATGGGGGTAAACGCCGCTTAATCGGCGATGGGCGCCAACACCAAAGTGGCGTTTTCGCTGGCGACGATGCGCATTTGCGCTTCGCGCTTCGCGCTGACATCTTGCAAACGGGCATCCCATTGCGTGCCACGGTAGTGCACGCGGGCGCTGCCGTCCGCGTTCCAAGCTAAAACATCCACTGTGCGGCCAATGTCAAGGTTACTTTCCATTCTGGGCTGATTCAAAGCGCAGCGTTTCTTGTATTGGTGCAATAAAAAAGGCCCGATGACGCCCATAGCCACCGCGCAAGCCCATTGGCTGCTCAGACTAAAACCAAACCAAGCCAAAGTGCCTGCCGCAGCGGCAGCCGCAGCAAACACCAGCAAATAGAAAGAACCGGTGGTCATTTCAGCGACGGCGAGTGTCGCAGCCGCTATCCACCAGATGTAATACATTTCCATCCCTGAAATCTCCGTGATGCTTCGGCGTCTAAGATAGCACACAAAGCGCAGCCTGCAGCCGCACTAGGGCTCGAGTTACTCTTTGCGCAAGCGCTCGATCAAACCATTGAGCGCGTCGAGCGAGCCAAAGTTGATCAAAACCTCGCCGCTCGGTTGTTTGTTTTTGGTGGCTGATTTTTTTAGCTTGATCGAGACCGTGGCCATGAGCAAATCGGACAGCTCTTCTTCTATGCGTGTGATGTCGCGCGGTTTGTCGGCCGCTTTACCGCCTGGCTTGCTGTGCTGCTCTTGCTGGCTGCGCTTGACCAAGCTTTCGGCTTCCCGCACGCTCATTTTCTTGGCCGCGATTTGGTGCGCTAGGGTGATTTGCTCGGCGTGGTCAACCGCCAGCAGCGCGCGCGCGTGCCCCATGTCGATATCGCCCGCCATCAGCATATCTTGCACGGGTTTGACGAGGTTGAGCAGGCGCATCAAATTAGAAGCGGCACTGCGCGAGCGCCCTACTGCCTGCGCGGCTTGCTCGTGTGTCAAATCGAATTCGGTGATCAAGCGCTGCAGGCCTTGGGCTTCTTCCAGCGGGTTCAGGTCTTCGCGTTGAATGTTTTCAATCAAGGCCATGGCGGCAGCGGCCTTGTCGGGCACCACGCGCACCAAGACGGGCACTTCGCTCAAGCCGGCGATATGGGCAGCGCGAAAGCGGCGCTCGCCCGCGATGATTTCATACTTGCCTTGGTTTTCCCCTTGCTCTAGGCGGCGCACCAAAATCGGCTGCATGATGCCTTGCGCTTTGATGCTTTCGGCCAGCTCATAGAGTGCGCCCTCATCCATGCGTGTGCGCGGCTGGTACTCGCCCGCAACCATTTGCGTGAGTTTGAGGGTGTGGGGCGTGTCGTCAGCGGCGCTGCCAGCTGCTGGCTCGTGGACTTTGGGGCCGAGCAAGGCTTCGAGCCCGCGTCCCAAGCCTTTAGATTTTTTGGTGACCATAGTGGGAGGGATTTGTTTTTCTCGTAATGCTTGAGTTTAACCATCTGCCACGCGAAAAACGCCAATTTGGCCGGCCGCCGCCGTTTCGTGGGAAAATGCGGGTATTCATCAGGCCATCGTGCCTGTTAGCGATAGCTCACCGTCACACACAATTTTTTACGCGCTAGGCGCTGGCTCTTTTTAGGGTCGCGACTGGCGCTAGGCAAAACCTCCAAGGCCCTAGCAGGCTGTGGGCATGGGTGTGGTGGGCTGTATCGGTGTTATCGGGCCCACCTAGATGCTAGAGGCTCATTTTCTAAAAATTGATGGATTACTGTTATGGCTACATCTTCTCCTGCTCTTGCGAACACCCTGCATCCCATGCTCAACATTGCCGTCAAAGCGGCGCGTAGCGCGGGCAGCGTCATCAACCGTGCCGCGCTTGATCTGGAATCGGTGCGCGTGGCGCAAAAGCAAGTCAATGACTTTGTGTCTGAAGTGGACCACGCAGCCGAAAAAACGGTGATCGAAACCTTGCTTGAAGCCTATCCGCACCACGGCATTTTGGCCGAAGAGTCGGGCAACACCATGGGCAATCCAGGCTCAGATTTCGTCTGGATCATTGACCCGCTAGACGGCACCAGCAACTTTCTGCATGGTTTTCCCATGTATTGCGTCAGCATTGCACTGCGCGTGGGCGGCAAGCTTGAGCAAGCGGTTATTTATGACCCGACCCGCAACGACTTGTACACCGCGACCAAGGGCCGTGGCGCCTATTTGAACGACCGCCGCTTGCGCGTGGGCAAACGCACGCAGATGAAAGATTGCTTGGTCACCACCGGCTTGGCACTGCGCCCGGGCGACGATCTGAAAGAGCATTTGGCCATTTATGGCCTGGCCATGCAGCAAACCGCCGGCGTGCGCCGCACCGGCTCGGCCGCAATGGACTTGGCCCATGTGGCTGCGGGCTTTACCGATGGTTATTTTGAGAAAGGCTTGGCGGCTTGGGATTTGGCCGCGGGCACTTTGTTGGTACAAGAAGCGGGCGGCTTGGTGGGTAACTTCACCGGCGAAGCAGGCGCTGACTTCTTAGACCAACGCGAATGCATGGCGGCGAATCCGCGCATTTATGCCCAATTGGTGCAAACACTGGGCGGTTTTAGCAAATACAAAGCCGCATAAATACTACTGTTTTGATAGCTTCTCAGGCAGGTTTGACGGCCTAAAATGCCGATTTCATTCTTAAAATTGGTTTTTGGTGCCTTTATAGAGCCTTGAGTTCTGCGCTAGCCGCTGCTCAATCCTCGATTTTGGGCGCTTTGCGCAGCGCGGGCGCGGCGGGCGTCGCCGCCAGCAATTCGCTGATGGTGGTGCTGCCATCGGCCACGCGCAAGCTGCCAGCCAAGCGCAGGGGGCGCATGCCGTCTTTGATGGCTTGCGCGCGCAGCGCATCCATATCGGGTTTTTCGTGCACCAGCTCTTTAAAGGCTTCGCTCACGGTCAGCAGCTCATAAATACCCACGCGACCACGGTAGCCCGTCATGCGGCAGTCGAGGCAACCCACGGGGCGGTAGCCGCGGTATTCGGCGTTGATGCTCCAGGGTTTGACCGCTTCGGTCAGCAGTTTTTGTTGCTCGCCGCTGTCGTCTTTGACGCGGCACTCGGGGCAGAGCTGGCGGACCAAGCGTTGTGCTAAAACGCCCAAGATAGAGGCGTTGAGCAAATAAGGTGGCACGCCCAATTCGATCAAGCGCGGGATGGCCGAGGGCGCATCGTTGGTGTGCAAAGTCGAGAACACCAAGTGACCTGTGAGGGCGGCTTGGATCGCCATCTCAGCAGTTTCTAAATCGCGGATCTCGCCCACCATGATGATGTCGGGGTCTTGGCGCATGAGCGTGCGCACGCCTTCGGCAAAGCCAAAATCCAAATGCGCCTGCGCCTGCGTTTGGTTGAAGGCCGGCTCGATCATCTCAATCGGGTCTTCAATCGTGGCGACATTGACGGCGTCGGTCGCCAAGCGCTTCAGGGTTGAATAAAGGGTGGTGGTTTTGCCCGAACCCGTGGGGCCGGTGACCAAAATAATGCCGTTGGGGCGGCTGGTGAGTTGCTCCCAGCGCTCGCTGTCGCGGCTGTTAAAGCCCAGTTGCTCCAGCGTCTTGACGGCCGACTCGGGGTCAAAAATCCGCATCACCAGCTTCTCGCCAAAGGCGGTGGGCATAGAGGACAAGCGCATCTCGATTTCTTGCCCATTGGCGTCGCGCGTTTTGATGCGCCCGTCTTGTGGGCGGCGGCGCTCGACTACATCCATGCGGGCCAGCAGTTTGATGCGCGCGGTCATCGCCGTCAGCACCGACAAGGGCAATTGGTAGACGGTGTGCAAAACGCCATCGATGCGAAAGCGCACAGCGGCTTGCTCGCGCCGCGGCTCTAGGTGGATGTCGCTGGCGCGCTGGTCAAAAGCATATTGCCAAATCCAATCCACCAGTTGCACCACGCCTTGGTCGTTGGCGTCTAGGTTTTTGCCGCCTTTGCCCATTTCGACCAATTGCTCGAAATTGACCACGCCGTTGTTGTTGCCCGCACCCGTTTTGATGGCCGCGCGTACTGAGCGCGCCAAGGTAAAGAACTCAATCGTGAAGCGCGCAATGTCTTGTGGGTTGCTCACCACCAAGCGCACGGCTTTGCGCGTTTGGCGCTCAACCTCTGGGATCCAGTCGGTGGCAAAGGGTTGGGCCGTGGCCACCACTACTTCACTGGCGGTGACTTGCACGGGCAAAATTTTGTGGCGCTCGGCGTAGTTCGCGCTCATGGCTTCGGCCACTTTGCCGACATCGACGCGCAGCGGGTCTATGCGCAAAGCGGGTAACGCGGCGCGGCCCGCTAAATACTGCGTCAGCTCTTCCACATCCATAGGCTTGTGGTCGCTGGCGCGTTCTACTCCGAGAGCGGCTAGGCGCACGACCGCGTGCTGCGTGCTCGGCGCTTGGGCGCAGCGCGTGATGGTGCGCTGGTGCTCTTTTTGCGTGATCACGCCGTCTTGAAACAGCCAGTCAGCCAAGCGCCGCCAATCAACCATGCCGACATAGGCCGGTGTTTTAGCGGGGTCGGTGGTCTGCTGGGTGGGTGTGGCGGCGCTGCTCATGCTGCCCATTATGCGGGATTTAAGGGCTAGCCAAGTGGCTGATGCAGTGCGGCCTTATGCACAACAGATTCAAGGTGCGGCGCTTTTATTGATGTTGTTTGGCTCGGGCGTAGCCGCACTAGCGGCGCGCACTGGGCTTGGTGTTTTATGCGGCCGTGGCGTGGCGCTGGTGTGTATTTGGGCGGTGGCTTTGTCCATCTGACCGCTGAGCAAATCGGGCAGTGCTTGGATGCAGCGGCTGATGGCTTGGTCGATGGCGATGCGTGCGTCCTGCGGTGGTTTTTGCAGCACCCAGCCTACGACGGCTTCTTTGTGTCCGGGGTGGCCAATGCCGATTTTCAAGCGCCAATACTGGTCGCTGCCCAGTTGCGCATGAATGTCGCGCAGGCCATTGTGTCCCGCATGGCTGCCACCGAGTTTGAGTTTGGCCTGCTCAGGCGCGATGTCGAGCTCGTCATGCGCGACCAAGATCTCTTGCGGCTCAATTTTAAAAAAACGCGCCAGTGCAGCGACCGATTTGCCTGATGCATTCATAAAAGTCTGCGGCTGTAGCAGCCACAAATTTTGACCTTTGTAATTGGTGCGTGCGACTAGGCCGTGGTAGTTTTTGTCGGCCTGTAGCGACACCCCTAAGCTGCGGGCGACTTCATCCACCAGCCAAAAACCGGCATTGTGGCGCGTGTGGGTGTATTGCTCGCCGGGGTTGCCTAAGCCGACGATGAGTTTGATGGGCATAGCGTATAAAAAGATTCAGCGCCCGAGGGCGCTGAAATGCAGGGTTGGGTAGCGTGCCAGTTTAATGCAGCAGCACGGGGTTTTGCGCCAACTCGGCGTACTTGGTCAAAGTGGCCTCAATTTCCTCTTGGCTCGTACCCTCGGCCTCCCAAGTGTTGACTTCTTGCTGGAACAGTTCGGCCCAAGCACCATCCAAATAAACCTCTTTGCCAGCCATCTTGTCGACGATCTCAAAGCCGTGGCGTGGCAGCAAAATCTCAGATGCGGATCCGCTGGCCACAGCAGCAGGTACGCTGCTCGGATGCTCCGTCAGCATATGAACCACCACAAAAGTGTCTGAGTCGTAAAGCATGTGCATGGTTTTATCGTCAGTTAAAGAAGCCAGTGTGGATAGATGTAAGGGTGTAAATGGTAGTTTCAAGGGGTGTGAACGGTGTGGTGCGTGAGATTGCCGAATGAAGCGTGCGGCAGTTTGAAGGGTGCCATGCTTGCATTATTCACCATCCTGAAGCGGGTAAATGCTATTTATTTTGTAGCTTTTCGGGCAGGCACCATAGCGGAAATGATGCTTTTCGCTCAGTATTTTGCTTTTACATTGTTTCAAATTGTCATAAAAATCAGTTTGTCAAGCTTGGTAAAAACACTTAGTGGTATTGGCGCAAATGGCGGCTGCGGGCATGACGCAGCGGTTTATCATGGCGGTCGATCCTTTTCTTGGCTCTTGCTGCGCCTGCGCGCAAGTGTCGCGTTGACTGTGGAGTTTGCCTGATGAAAAAATCCTTACCAGCCTCGCTGGCCGCATTTTGCTTGCTTGCGCTAGCTAGTGCACCGCTGTTGGCCAAAGTTTCCGCTGCTGAAGCTGAAAAATTAGGTCGCGAATTGACCTGCATGGGGGCAGAAAAGGCGGGAAATAAAGACGGTACGATTCCTGAATTCAGCGGCAAATGGTTGGGTACGCCCCCAGGCATCAGCTACAAAAACGGCATTGGCCAGTTCCCGCCAGATCCGTATGCGGCTGAAAAGCCCTTGTTCGTGATCACGGCTGAAAATCTGAGTCAATACGAATCCAAATTGACCGATGGCCAGAAAGCTATGTTCAAAAAATACCCTGGCAGCTTCAAAATGCCAGTGTATCCATCGCATCGCGACTTCCGCTACACAGACGATGTTTGTGCGGCTGCGAAGAAAAACGCATTAAAAGCCGAGTTGGCAGATGGGGGTCTCACTTCCAAGGGTTTCAGGGGCGCGGTGCCTTATCCTATTCCTAAAAGTGGTCAAGAGGCGGCATGGAATTTGATCATTCCGCATCGCGCTTGGACGGAAATTACGGATCGTGATACCGCGGTGGTTTCTGCCAATGGCAAAGCGCTGTGGTCTCGCACGGTCAATACCAATCTGGTTCCCTACAATGACCCGAGCACGATGGGCGACCCTGTCGAAGATGGCGTGAATGCGTATGCTTTGCTTGTAGTGAGTAAGCCTGAGCGCGAAAAGGGGACGGTTCTGACGGCGATTGAGCCTAATTCTTATGCCAAAGACAAGCGTTTGGCTTGGATCTATGACCCAGGTACACGCCGTGTGCGCCAGTTGCCCGAGTTCGGCTTCGACCAGCCTATGGCGGGGGTCAATGGCCGTATGACGATTGATTCTGATCGCCTGTTTAACGGTTCACCTGAGCGCTACGATTGGAAATTGCTGGGTAAAAAAGAGATTTATGTTCCGAGCAATACTTACAAGCTCAA
>CAZUUN010000019.1:0-4146 GCA_964622735.1 uncultured Burkholderiaceae bacterium
CGCGACGGCTGGCTGGCGCTGGGCTGGCCCAAAGAATACGGCGGCCAAGGCTATGGCCCGACTGAACAGCTGATCTTTTTTGAAGAAGCCCTGATCGCCGGTGCGCCCCTGCCTTTCGTCACCATCAACACCGTGGGTCCGACGCTGATGGAAAGCGGTACGGAGCTGCAGAAAAAGAAATTCTTGCCCGGCATCGCCGCTGGCGAGATTGTGTTTGCCATTGGTTACTCGGAGCCCGGCGCAGGCACTGACCTTGCCACGCTGAAAACCACGGCGCAATTGCAAGGCGATAAATTCATCGTCAACGGCAACAAGCTGTGGACTTCAGGCTCTGAGAGCGCTGACTACATTTGGTTGGCTGCGCGTACCGATGCCGAGCTGCCGCGCCACAAAGGCATATCCATCATGATTTTGGATACCAAGGCCAAGGGCTTTTCGCACACGGTGATCAAAACCTTGAGCAACCCGACCGCAGCGACCTATTACGACAATGTCGAAGTGCCGCAGGACATGTTGGTCGGCCAGCTCAATGGCGGCTGGAAACTGATCACCTCGCAACTCAACCACGAGCGTTTGGGTTTGGGCGCTTATGCCGACAAAGTAACGGCGCAATTCACGCGCGTGCTGGCTTGGGCCAAGGCGGCCGACGAAAATGGCAACCGCGCCATGGATTTGCCTTGGGTGCAGCGCGCTTTTGCGCATTGCTACACGCGCCTCGAAGCCATGCGTTTGATCAACTTCCGCATTGCGCAAATGCTGGAGAACAATGATTTGGGCTTGAACTTTGTCGCGCTGGCTTCGGCCACCAAAGTCTATGGCTCGGAAGGCGCGATTGAAATCTTGCGCTATCTGCAAGAAATCGTCGGTGCTGCGGGCATGGTGCGCACCGGCTCGGCCGCAGCGGCGCTGCAAGGCGAGCTGGAGTACGAAACGCGTGCGGCGACGACGCTCACTTTTGGTGGCGGCGTGAACGAGCTGCAACGCGAATTGGTGGCGCAGTTTGGTTTGGGCATGCCACGCCCGGGCCGCTAAGCGCTGATGGCTTCTGCTTGTTCTTTTAAAAACCCTCGCAAGAGGGTTTTTTACGCCTGCAAGCCCTGCTTGTGTAGGACAGCGGCTTGCTGCCGTGTCTGCGCTTTTTGCAAAGTCAACGCAAAAGCGGCGCACGCGTTAAAACAGGGGTAGAGTAAGCCCATCGCAGCATCGAAATGGGAGTTTTGCTCTGCGTACAGGCATCAAAAAATTTGAAAAAGGATATGCAAATGAAAACATCGATCTCTAAAACACTGCTCGCAACCTTGGCTGCGGCCTATGTTCTCACGGGCTGCGCCAACATGACTGAAGAACAACGCGCTGCCGCCATCGGCGCTGGCGTGGGCGCACTGGCTGGTGTGGCGATAGGCGACAAAGACCACAAAGGCCAAAGCGCGGCCATCGGCGCTGGCGTAGGCGCACTGGGCGGCTACATCTGGTCACAACAGATGGAAAAGAAAAAGCAAGCCATGCAACAAGCCACGGCTGGCACGGGCGCAACCGTGACGCAAACCACCGACAACCGCTTGAAGGTCAACATTCCGTCTGACTTGTCATTTGATGTTGGCAGCTACGCCATCAAATCGAATATGCGCCCTGTTTTAGATCAGTTCGCTTCTGGCTTGACGGGTCAAAATTACGATGTCACCATCGTCGGCCACACTGACAGCTCGGGCAACTACGGCATCAATCAACCGCTGTCAGTCAATCGTGCTAACAGCGTGCGCGACTACTTGGGCATGCGCGGTGTGAATACCAGCCGCATCAGCACTTCGGGCGTGGCTGATTCACAGCCTATCGCCAGCAATGCGACGGAACAAGGTCGTGCGCAAAATCGCCGTGTAGAAATCTACTTGGGCGAGCGCAAGTAACAAGAAACAAGCCTTCGCGCTTTTTCGCAGATCAGCCCCGCAAGGGGCTTTTTTGCGGGCGTGTGGCTACAATCAAAAGATGTTAATTGACTTCTTCTACGCCCTGCGCGCGGCTAAATTGCCGATATCGGTGAAAGAGCATTTGAGCTTGCTGGCCGCGCTCGACGCCGGCATTGTCGGCCCGAAAAGTGGCGAGGATGCTGCGCCTGCGCTCATGAGTTTGGATGACTTTTATACGCTGGCGCGCATGACCCTGATCAAAGATGAAAAGCACTTTGACAAGTTTGACCGCGCCTTTGGCAAATACTTCAAGGGCGTGGAAGAGGTGGTGGATTTGACGCGCGAGCTGCCGCAAGACTGGCTGCGCAAAAATTTAGAAAAACTGCTGACTGACGAAGAAAAACAAAAAATGGGCAAGCTCGATTGGGACGAGCTGATGGAGACTTTGAAAAAGCGCCTGGAAGAACAAAAAGAACGGCACGAGGGCGGCAATAAATGGATAGGCACGGGCGGCACGTCGCCTTTTGGCGCTTATGGCTACAACCCGCAAGGGATACGCATAGGGCAAGACAAAAGCCGCAACAAAAGCGCGGTGAAGGTGTGGGACAAGCGCGAGTTCAAAGACTATGACGACAACGAGGAGTTGTCGGCGCGCAATATCCAAGTGGCGCTCAAGCGCCTGCGCCGTTTTGCGCGCACGGGTGCGGCGGACCAGCTCGATTTAGACGGCACCATTCGCGCGACCGCGGCCAATGCGGGTTACCTGGATTTGAAGATGGTGCCCGAGCGCCACAACAGTGTGAAGGTGCTGCTTTTGATGGATGTGGGCGGCAGCATGGATGAGCACATCGAGCGCGTGCAGCAGTTGTTTGCGGGCGCTAAGACTGAGTTCAAGCATCTGGAGTTTTATTACTTCCACAACTGCGTCTACGACTATGTGTGGAAGAAAAACCAGCGCCGCTTTGCTGAGAAAACGCCGACGCTAGACCTGCTGCACACCTATAACAAAGACTACAAATTGATTTTTGTGGGCGATGCGACCATGAACCCCGCTGAGATTCTGCGCCCTTACGGCAGCGTCGAATACAACAACGAAGAAGCGGGTGCGGTTTGGCTCGAACGCCTGACGCAAGCCTTCCCTAAATTCGTTTGGCTGAACCCCGAGCCGACCGGCATTTGGGAATACCGCCAAAGCATACAAATCATGCGGCAACTGCTGGGCGATGAGCGCATGTTCCCGCTCACGCTGCAGGGCCTAGAGGGCGCGATGAAGCAGCTCTCGAAATAATCGAGGTACCATTATTTAAGTTAATAATGCATGCAAGCCGCTTCAAACCTGCCTGAGCAGCTATCAAAAACAAAGTAAAAAATCCCGATGAAAATTGCCAGCTGGAATGTCAACTCGCTCACCGTGCGCTTGCCCCATGTTTTAGATTGGCTGGCGCGCACGCAGGTCGATGTCTTGGGCGTGCAAGAGTTGAAGATGGTGGATGAAAAATTTCCGCACGCCGCTTTTGCCGAGTTGGGCTACGAGTGCGCCGCCTTTGGGCAAAAAACCTATAACGGCGTGGCCTTCATCAGCAGGCTGCCTTTGCAAGATGTGGTGCGCGGCAACCCACACTTTGCCGATGAACACTCGCGCTTGATTGCCGCTACGGTGAACGGCGTGCGCATCGTCAACGGTTATTTTGTCAATGGTCAAGAGCCGGGCAGTGACAAGTTCGCCTACAAAATGCGCTGGCTCGATGGCTTGCAGCAGTATGTGGCGCAAGAGCTGGCAGCGCATCCGCGCTTGGCCCTGCTGGGTGACTTCAACATCACCTACGACGACCGCGATACTTACGACCCTATCGCCTTGGCCGAAACCATCCACCACACCAGCGAAGAGCGTGCGCATTTGCAGGCGCTGCTGGATGTGGGTTTGGTCGATGCCTTCCGCTGCTTTGAGCAAGCCGATCGCAGCTTCAGCTGGTGGGACTACCGCGACTTGGCCTTTAGGCGCAAGCGCGGGCTGCGCATCGACTATGTTTTGGCCAGCACCGCTTTGCGCGCGCATTTACAAGCTTGCCACATCGATGTGGAGCCGCGCAAGCTCGAACGCCCAAGCGACCACGCGCCCGTGGTGGCCGAGTTCGCGCTGTAATTCGCCATCTGGATAAATTCATGCCCGCGCCTAAAACCCTGAGCCATTTGCAAGCCATTGCCTTGATGGTGCTCGCCACTTTGATGTGGTCGATTGCGG
>CAZUUN010000019.1:4246-17615 GCA_964622735.1 uncultured Burkholderiaceae bacterium
CATTTGCAAGCCATTGCCTTGATGGTGCTCGCCACTTTGATGTGGTCGATTGCGGGCGTGGTCACGCGCCAGATTCAGGTCACGCCGGGCTTTGAAGTTACCTTTTGGCGCAGCGCCTTGGCCGCGCTCTCACTCGCGCTGATTTTGGCGGTTTTGTGGCGGCGCCAGTCTGGCTCTTGGGCTGCACTGGTGCCCCGTGTGCGGCGCACGCTGCGCCAACCAGCGCTGTGGCTCAGCGGCCTGTGTTGGTCGGGCATGTTCACCTTTTTCATGCTGGCACTCACGCGCACTAGCGTTGCCAATGTGCTGCTCACTTCGGCGCTCACGCCCATGATGACGGCCTTGCTGTCTTTGTTCTTGCTGCGCCAGCGCATCAGCGGTCGGACTTGGGCGGCCATTGCGGCGTGTACGACGGGCATCGTTTATATGTATGCCGATTCTTGGTTGGGCGGGGCTGGCAGCGGTGCCAGCGAGAGCCATAAGAGCGGCATTTTGCTGGCGCTGCTCGTGCCGCTTTCAGCCGCCGTGAATTGGACCGTGATTCAGCACCAAAAGCAGCGCGCAGGCGCAGCGGTGGATATGGTGCCCGCGGTGATTCTGGGCGGCGTTTTGTCTGCCGCTTACACCTTGCCCGCGAGCTGGCCGCTGCAAGCGAACGCGCACGATATGGCTTTGTTGTTGGTGCTGGGTTTGTTTCAGTTGGCGATACCGTGCGCGTTGGTGGTGCTGTGCCAACGCATCTTGCAGGGGCCTGAGGTCGCCTTGCTCAGCCTGCTAGAGACGGTTTTTGGCGTGACTTGGGCTTGGGTTTTTGTGCATGAAGTGCCGACCCCCGCGGTGTTGCTGGGCGCGGGTTTGGTCTTATCGGCTTTGGTGGCGAATGAAGCCGCCGCTTTTTGGGAGGCGCGCCCTTAAGGCTACGCGCCATAAAAAAACCGCCCAGCTGGGCGGTGAACTTGGAGAGAAAAAACACACAGGCGAAAAGGACTACTGCACCATATGCCCCGTCGGCGTGGCGTGGTGGTCTTGCACTTTTTCTTTGTACTTGCTCACTTGGCGGTCTAGTTTGTGGATCAGTTCATCCACGGCGGTATACAAATTCTCGTGCTGGCTTTCAGCAAATAAATGCGTGCCTTTGAGGTAGATATTGCATTCGGCTTTTTGCAGGCTGGCTTTTTGCTTGATTTTCTCTACGGTCAAGAGCACTTTGATATCGGCAGTGCGCTCAAAACGGCGGTGGATACCAGCCAATTTGTCCTCAACATAGCTGCGAATCGCAGGGGTCAGCTCGACATGGTGGCCGCTGATGGTGATGTTCATAAGTCAAACTCCTTCTTCTGGTTGGACAGAGTGAAAAAATCGCACCGAGTGCTCAAACTGGGGCTGTTTTACACAACAGCGCGATCGCGAGAAAACAGGTCAGAACGCAAACAAAAACCTAAGCCCTTGGGGCCACTATGCCCCCAACGGCCGCTTTTGGCAATACTGCGCTGCAGCAAAGCCCTTCGTGTCACAATGGCCAGCAGTTTTTCAGGTTTTTTTATGCGGTACACCAGTGTCTAATGCATTGAATTTATTGGTTGAAGGTCTCAAGTTGCTGCCCGGCGTGGGGCAAAAATCGGCCACGCGCATGGCCTTTCATTTGCTGCAACACGATCGTGCCGGCGCGCAGCAATTGGCGCAAGCGCTGCAAGATGCGTGCAGCGAGGTGCAGCATTGCCAGCGCTGCTACACCTTTACCGAAGACGCCATTTGCAGCACCTGCCTAGACAGCGAGCGCGACGCCAGCCTGCTGTGCGTGGTCGAGACGCCCAGCGACCAAGCCGCGCTGGAGCGCACCCGTGCGTTTCGCGGTTTTTACTTTGTCTTAATGGGCAAAATCAGCCCGCTTGATGGCGTTAGCCCGCAAGACATCGGCACGCAGGCCTTGTTGCAACGCGCTTGCGACGGCCAAGTGCAAGAGGTCATCATCGCTACCAATTTCACCGCCGAAGGCCAGCTCAGCGCCCATGTGCTGACCGCTGCGCTGCAAGCGCGCGGCCTGCGCGTGACGCGTTTGGCGCGCGGCGTGCCCATGGGCAGTGAGCTGGAGTATGTGGACTTGGGCACCATCGCCCACGCGCTGGAAGGGCGGTATTAGCCGCTTTTTGGCTCTTGCAGTGCTAAAAACTGCATTTTTAAGATTGAAATAAGGATTTCAGGCCGTCAAACCTGCCTGAGCAGCTATTAAATCAATAGTGCCAAATCAGTAGTGCTGAATCGGTAATGCTTAGGCGGGGCAGATTAAGGTGTGCTGGGCGCTTTTTGCATGCGCTCGACCAACTCCGCACGCAAGAGCCGCAAGCGCTCGCGCGGGTCTTCTTTGGTGCTCGGGTCAGCGTCCAGCTTCATCTCCGCAATAAAACGGCTGGGCTTGTTGCGCACGCGGTCGCGGCCCTTTTTGCGCGTTTTGGGCCAACTCACCACCAAGCTGCGCTGGGCGCGGGTGATGCCCACATACATCAGGCGGCGCTCTTCCTCGGTGCGCGCTTGCGCGGCCAATTCGGCGGGCGATAGCGGCGCCTCACTCGCAGGGGCAGGCTGCGCTTTGCGCGGCTCTTTCAGCGCGCGGCCTTCGCGCCAGTCGCAGTTGTCTTCATCGCCTTCTTCTTTGCGTTCAAAGGGCAGCACGCCCTCGGCCACGCCGACCAAAACCACATGCGGCCACTCCAGCCCCTTGGCCGCGTGCAGGGTGGAGAGCGTGACTTCGTTGCTCTCACCCTCGCGCTCGCCCAGGGTCGAGAGCAGCGAGACGGTTTGAATGACTTCCAGCAGCGATTTAGCGGGCGGCGCCAGCGGGTCATAGTCCTCATCGCTGGCCGAGCCGCCGCAGCGCTTGCTCATCCATTCAATGAAGTCTTGCACATTCGCCCAGCGCTTGGCCGCGGCTTTTTCGTGCTCGGCGTTCTCGTACAAATGTTTTTCGTAATCGATCTCTTTCAGCCACTCTTGCAAAAAAACCAGCGCATCTTGTGTGCCCAAAGTGTGGCGCGCGCGGTGTTCTAAATCGTTGATACTGCGGCCAAACTCGTGCAGGTCGAGCAGGGCGCGGGCTTTCACCGCGGACTCTAGGCTGGCGGAAAACAGCGCCTCAAACAAAGACAGTTTGTAGCTGGTCGCCAAGCTGCCCAAGTGCGCCAAAGTGGTGTGGCCGATGCCGCGCTTGGGCGTGGTGATGGCGCGGATAAATGCCGGGTCGTCGTCTTGGTTAGACAGCAGGCGCAGCCACGCGCACAGGTCTTTGATCTCGGCGCGCTCAAAAAAACTTTGCCCGCCCGAGACCTTGTAAGGAATATTCGCCTTGCGCAGCGATTGCTCAAACACGCGCGCCAAATGGTTGGCGCGGTAGAGGATGGCGTAGTCGCTCCACGCTGGGCGGCGCGGCACGCGGCCCGCCAAAAAGTCGGCTTCGGCCACGGCGTGCAAACGCTGAATGTGGGCGATGGTGCGCTCGGCCTCGTGCTCTTCATGGTCGGCCTCGACCACGCGCACGGGCTCGCCCGCACCCAAATCACTCCACAGCGTTTTTTGAAACAGCTTGGGATTACTGCCGATGACATTGTTGGCCGCTTGCAAGACCGAGCCGACGGAGCGGTAGTTTTGTTCGAGCTTGATGACGCGCAATTGCGGGTAGTCAAGCGGCAGTTTTTTCAGGTTATCGAGCGTCGCGCCGCGCCAGGCATAAATCGATTGGTCGTCGTCGCCGACGCAGGTGAAACGCGCTTTGCTGCCGCTGAGCAAGCGCAGCAATTCGTACTGCGTACTGCTGGTGTCTTGGTACTCATCCACCAGCACATGGCCCAAGAGTTTTTGCCACTTCTCACGCACGGCATCGTGCTCGCGCAGCAGCTTGAGGGGCAGGTTGATCAGGTCGTCAAAATCCACACTTTGGTAGGCCAACAAGCGCTCTTCGTAGCGCCCCATCAGCAGCGCGATTTGCATCAAATCGGGGTTGCCCGCACTGGCCGTTTGGGCGCTGTCGCTGTTCAAGCCCTCGCTCTTCCAGCTGCTGATTTGCCACTGCCAGCGGCGCGCTTCGTTGTTGTCGGTGGTGCCGCCCGCGTCTTTCAAAATGGCCAAGACATCGTCGCTGGCCAGAATAGAAAAGTTTTGTTTCAGGCCCAGCGCCGCGCCATCTTCGCGCAGCAAGCGCACGCCCAGAGCGTGAAAAGTGCAAATCAGCACCTTGCCCGCGGCGCGCCCGACCAGCTTGCGCGTGCGCTCGCGCATTTCGGCGGCGGCTTTGTTGGTAAAGGTGATGGCGGCGATGCGCTGCGGCTCCAGGCCGTGCTGGATAAGAAAGGCGATTTTTTGCGTGATCACGCGGGTTTTGCCCGAGCCCGCGCCCGCAATCACCAAGCTCGGCCCTTGGGTGTAGTGCACGGCTTCTAATTGGGCAATATTCAGTTGGGGTAAGGCAGACATCGAGGGGTCAAAAGAGATAAAAAGCGAAAAATAAAAGCCCAGCGCTCAGGCAGGCGCGCTAAAAAGAAGGACTGGCGCAGCCGTAGACTGCGGCAAGCGGGGCGCACAAACTGCGGTTTAGGTTTGGTTTTGCGGGGTCAGCTTAGGCGAGCGGGGCAGAGAAATCAGCCAAAAAAGCACATTTTCAAAAACAAACGATAAATTCCTGAAAATAAATCCCCAAAGTTCTCAGTCCAGCGGATAATAGCGCAAGTCTTGTGCGTCCTTCATGTACACACAAGGCGGGTTAAGTGATAGTGTGTTCGCGGCTCTATTTGGTGCTTCTGTTGGACTCCGTTCGCTTGTTTTGGTTTTTTTAGGAGTCCCGAATGGGCAATAAATTGTATGTTGGCAACTTGCCATACGGTGTGCGCGATGACGATCTGAACGAAGCGTTTGGCGCTTTTGGCGGTGTTTCTAGCGCCAAAGTGATGATGGAGCGCGATACTGGCCGCTCTAAAGGCTTCGGCTTTGTTGAAATGGCATCTGATGCAGAAGCACAAGCAGCCATCGAAGGCATGCACGGTCAAATGCTCGGCGGTCGCGCTATCGTTGTAAACGAAGCTCGCCCGATGGAAGCACGCCCACCACGCAGTGGTGGCGGCGGCTACGGTGGTGGCGGCGGCTACGGTGGTGGCGGTGGTGGCGGCTACGGTGGCGGCGGCGGTCGTCGTGAAGGCGGCGGCGGTTACGGCGGCGGTGGTGGTGGCGGTGGTTTCCGCAGCCCTTACGGCGGCGCAGCACGCAACAACGACAACAGCTATTAATTTTTAAAAGCTGTCTGTTTACAAAAAACCCGCTCTTGCAGCGGGTTTTTTTATGCGCCCAAACACTACCCAATTACCAAATAGATCAATTTGATATAGTTTTAGCTCCAATAAGCCGTGAAGCCTGCCTGAGCAGCTATTTTAAAAGTAGCAAATAAATCTACAAAATAACTGTATGAAATAACAGTCTGTGATTTACACTTGCAGCCATGAGCAAAGAAAAATCCCTTTACGCCTGTAACACTTGTGGCGGCACTTCACCCAAATGGCTGGGCAAATGCCCGCATTGCGAGGCTTGGAACAGTTTGGTCGAAGTCGCGGCAGGTGGCAGCGCCACGCCGGGTAAAAACCGCTTTGGCGGCCTCGCGCCAGCCGCACCGGTGCAAGCCATCAAAGACATCGCCGCGCAAGATGTGCAGCGCACGCCCACGGGCCAAGAGGAGTTAGACCGCGTGCTGGGCGGCGGTGTGGTGCAAGGCGGCGTCATCTTGATTGGCGGCGATCCTGGCATTGGCAAATCGACCTTGCTGCTGCAAGCGCTGCACACCCTGCAGGCGGCAGGGCAATCGACGCTGTATGTGACGGGCGAGGAGAGCGCGGCGCAAGTCGCGCTGCGGGCGCAGCGCCTCGGGCTGGCCAATAGCGGCGTGCAGGTTTTGGCGCAAACCCAGCTCGAAGCGATACAAAACACCTTGCTGGCGCAGCAACCTGATATTGCAGTCATCGACTCAATCCAAACCGTGTATTCCGATCAACTCACCAGCGCCCCGGGCAGCGTGGCGCAGGTGCGCGAGTGTGCGGCGCATTTAACGCGCTTGGCCAAAGCCAACGGCATCACGATTGTTTTGGTCGGCCATGTGACGAAAGAGGGCGCCCTAGCAGGCCCGCGCGTGCTCGAGCACATGGTCGATACCGTTTTGTATTTTGAGGGTGACACGCACAGCAGCTTTAGGCTGGTGCGGGCGATTAAAAACCGCTTTGGCGCGGTGAACGAGATCGGTGTTTTTGCCATGACCGAAAAAGGGCTCAAAGGCGTGAGCAACCCGAGCGCGATTTTTCTCTCGACCCACGAAGAGCCTGTGGCTGGCAGCTGCGTCCTCGTCACGCTAGAGGGCACACGCCCGCTGCTGGTTGAGATTCAGGCTTTGGTCGACAGTGGCGGTCCTTCGCCGCGGCGTTTGAGTGTGGGCCTCGAGCGTGATCGGCTGGCCATGCTCTTGGCGGTTTTGCATCGCCATGCGGGCGTGAGTTGCGCCGACCAAGATGTGTTTATCAATGCCGTGGGCGGCGTGCGCATCACCGAACCCGCCGCTGACTTGGCCGTCATGTTGGCGATTTACTCGAGCTTGCGGGGTCGCGCTTTGCCCAAGGGCTTTATCGCCTTTGGCGAGGTCGGCTTGGCGGGTGAAGTGCGCCCCTCGGCGCGGGGGCAAGAGCGCTTGAAAGAAGCGGCCAAGCTGGGCTTTACCCATGCCATCGTGCCGCAGGCCAATCTGCCGAAAAAAGCACCCGAAGGTTTGAGCCTGCACGGTGTGGCGCGCATCGAGCAAGCCATCGAGATTTTGCGTACGCTTGAATAAGCGCGCCGGGTGGGCGGTTTGTCAAACCGCTTTTTGCCGCCCCGTGGCTGGCCAGCGCTGGATGACAAAAATCCAAGCGACCAAGCCCACCAACATCAAACCCAAAGACGCTGCAGCCAACCAAACGGTGTTGTGCATGACCAAAGGCGCGAGCACACCTGCGACCAAGCCGTTGGCGCCTGCACCTATGGCGGACTGCAGCGACGAGGCCATGCCCCGGCGCTCAGGGTATAAGTCCAGCACCAGCAGCGTCACCACCGGCACCATCAAAGACCAGCCAAAAGCAAAAATCGCGATGGGAAAGAGTGCCCAACTGGCACTGGGCGCAAGCACGCTGTGCAGGCCCAGATTGATCACGGCGACCAGCAGCATGACGGTGAAGCCGTACTGAATTTGCTTGCGCGGCGTGACTTTGCCCGCCAAACGCCCGCTTAACAAAGCCCCCGCCATGATGCCGCTGATGGTGCACAAAAAGAACCAAAAGAACTGCGTCGGTTCGAGCTTTAAATGAGTACCCAAGAATTCGGGTGCTGAGAGCACATACAAAAACATGCCGTTAAAGGGAATGCCGCTAGCCAATGACAATAATAAAAACTGCGGCGACAAGCCCAGCTGTTTATAGCCCGCCATCAGATTGACAACATTGAAAGGCTGACGCGCGTGCGGTTCTAGGGTTTCGGGCAGCATCTTCCAATTCGCCACCCCGATGAGCACGCCTAAAGCAGCCAAAAACCAAAAAATGCCGTTCCAGCCACCATGGCCTAGCAAAAAGCCACCGACGATGGGCGCAATCGCCGGGGCAATGCCAAAGTAAATGGTCACTTGGCTCATGACTTTTTGTGCTTGCGCCGGAGGGAACAAATCGCGGATGACTGCCCGCGATACCACCAAGCCGCCACCGGCTGAGAGCCCCTGCACAAAGCGGAAGAAAATCAGCTGATAAACGCTTTGCGAGAGCGCGCAGCCGACCGAGGCCAAGGTGAAAATCGAGATGGTGACCAAGACCACCGGTCTGCGGCCAAAGCTATCGGCCAGCGCGCCATGGAATAAATTCATCAGCGCAAAACCGAAGAGGTACGCCGACAGCGTTTGCTGCATGCTCACCGGGTCTGCGTTCAGCGTTCGCGCAATGCTAGAGAAAGCGGGCAGATAGGTGTCGATCGAGAACGGCCCCAACATGCTGAGGGCTGCAAGCAATGCCGGTAGCGCCCACGGTGGGCCGCGCCAGTAGTGCTGGACTTTGCTGTTGGTGTTATTACTCATAGCTGTCTAATATACGCTCACAACAAGATTTTGAACGCCCGCGAACTGCTAATGAAGAGTAAAAATCAGGCTCTTTGTGCAAGCGCCAGCGCTAAGCCAGTAGCCACAGCACCTGCACTACAATGCCTAAGCACTGCGGCGACTGGCTTGCAATACAGCTCGGCCAGCCCGCACAAATTCATTATTTTTGCCCTTTAGGATTTCAGCCCTATGCCTAGCAATCGCCTCGCCCCCAATCCTTCGCATGCGCAAATGCTCGCGCAACTCGACGCCATGAAAAAAGTCCAACGCGCCGAAGGCCCGGTGAGTGCCGCTGTGCGCCAAGACCGTTTGCAGCGCGGCATGAATTTATTCATCAACCACCTCGATGAAATCATGGATGCAGGCAGCCAAGACTTTGGCGGCCGCCCGCGCGTGATCGTGGCCCAGCTCGACGGCCACGGCTCGGTCGCCGCGATGAAATACAACAAAAAGAATTTGGCGAAATGGATGAAGCCGAGCAAACGCGCCACGGCGATTCCGTTCAACTTGTTTGGCGGCAAAACCGAAGTGCGTTACCAACCCAAAGGTGTCGTTGGTATTTCGGGCACTTGGAATGCCTCGCTGTTCACGGTTTTTGCGCCGCTGGCGGGCGTCTTGGCGGCGGGCAACCGCGCCATCATCAAGCCGAGCGATTTGTCGCCGCGCATGGGCGAGTTTTTGCAAAAGCGCCTGCACGAATATTTTGACCCGATGGAAGTCAGCCTGGTCACCGGCGGCATGGAAACCGCGCAAGATTTCACGCGTCTGCCTTTTGACCACTTGGTCTATACCGGCGGCGGCTCGATTGCCAAGCACATCATGCGCGCAGCCGCCGACCATCTGGTGCCGCTCACGCTAGAGCTGGGCGGCAAGTCGCCAACCATCTTTGGCAAGAGCGCCAATTTAGACCAAGCCATGTACAACTTGGTCACCGGCAAGGCGCAAAACAATGGCCAAATTTGCGTTTCGCCCGACACGATTTATGTGCCCAAAAGCATGTTGGAGGACTTCATCCAGCGCTTCAAAGTGCTGTACGCCGCGACCTTTGGCGCGGCCGTCATCACCGACAACAAAGACCTGACGCCAGCGATCAACGAGCGCCACCTCAACCGCGTGGAAAGCTATGTGCAAGATGCCAAGGCCAAAGGCGCCCGCATCGAGCTGGCCGGTCCCGACAGCGCGCCCGATGTGAACAATCGCCGCCGCCCGATGCGTTTGGTGATTGATCCGCCGCGCGATGCGCTGATTTGCAGCGAAGAGATTTTTGGCTCGGCCGCGCTGATCCGCACTTACGACGACATCAAAACCGTGGTGCGCGAGATTCAACAAGGCGACTACCCGTTGGCGCTTTACTACTTTGGCAACGACAGCGCCGAGCGCGAATACATTTTGCAAAACACGCTCTCAGGCGGCGTGGTGGTGAACGATGTGCTGATGCACGCCGCCATGAACGACGCGCCCTTTGGTGGCGTTGGTGCTTCGGGCATGGGTCGCTACAACGGCAAAGAAGGCTTTTTGGAGTTCAGCCACCACCGCACGATTTACCGCACAGGCTGGTGGGATCCGCAGCAAAAAATGGGTTTGAAACCACCTTTCAATGATCCTGAGAAAACCATCAAGACCATCGTACAAGGCATGAAAAGCCCCGTTTAATGCTACTAATAAAGTAGCTGTTCAGGCAGGTTTGATGGCTTAAAACGCCAAAATCATTGCTAAAAATGGCCTAAGCCGCATGCAGAAGCGATTCTGCTGCGGCTTTTGTCTTTTACGGTGGCTTTTTTGGTATAAAAACGCCACTTTTGGGCGCAAAACCTGCCTCAGCTGCTATTTAGTTTGATGCTTCTGACGGCAGGCTGCCAGGCTGGGTTTTGCCCCAGATGAAAGTACCCAGCAGACTGAGCGCAAACAGCAGGTAGACCATGGCCAGCAACCATTGGCTGTCGACCTGCAGGGCCGCGACGGCGGCGTAGCTCAAGAGCGCCGTCAGCATAAAGGCGATGCCGCCAACCAAGCCGCCCGACAAACCGGCGAATTGCGGGAACATGCCCAAGCACTCAGAGAAGTAGATGTTGAACATCATGGCGCAGCTCGCGTGCACCACAAAAGCAAAGACCAGCAGGGTGTAAATATTGGCGTACTGGCTTGACACCAAAAGCATGATGGCGCTGGTGGGCAGCATCAGCGTCAGGGCGCGGCGGTGTTTGTGCAGCAAGCTGCGGCCCAGTTGCAGGCGCGCGATAAAGCCGCCCGCCATCCAAGCCAAGCCCATGAGCAGCGCGGCGTAGCCCGTGACTTTGGGGCCGTAGCCGTAGACACGCTCGATCAGGAAGGGCGAGACCATGCTAAAGGCCAAGACGCCGCCATAGGGCAGGGCGATATTGAGCATGCCGCGGTTGAACGCCACTTGGGTCAGCATGTAGCGGTAGCGCTGTGCGATCTCGCGCAAGATAAAGGGCTGGCGTATTTTCAGCGTTTCGCCGCCGCGCCACAGCTCTAGGCCGAGCGCGAGCCAGGCATAAGCGGCTAAAAAGATAAAGTTGGATTGCCAGCCAAAATGCGTTTGCAAATAGCCGCCGATAAAGGGTGCGACGATGGGTCCGAGCGACCAGATGATGGTGAAGCTGCTCAAATAGCCGCGCAGCTGCGCGCCAGTGAACACATCTACAAAAAAAGTGCGTTTGGCAACCGCCACAACCGCCGCCATCAGGCCTTGTACCAAGCGCAGCCCGTGCAGCCAAGCCACGCTGTCGACCAACGCGATCATCAAACTGGCCAAACCGAAGAGGAATAAAGCCACGGTGCCGATGCGCCAGCGCCCAAAGCTGTCTAAAAAATTACCAATGATGAATTGGCCAAGCGCGTAGCCGATGAGAAAAATCGTCAGGCTGAACTGAATTTGCGCGGGGCTGGTGTGCAGCGCCTGTGCCATAGCGGGCAGCGAGGGCAGGTAAATGTCCGTTCCCAAGCCCGACAAAGGCATGAGCAGAAAAGCGAGGAAGACGCCAAAGCGGGTATCAGAGGCTTGCAGTTGGCGCATGAAAGTAAAAGAGCCGCGGCTTGGAGTGGCTATAAATAATGACTAAATAGTCAGCAAGTGTAAAGGCCCCGCCCGGATTGCGTGCGCGAGCCACAAAAAACCCGCCTGGTGGGGCGGGTTGGTTGCAGCTCACTGAAAGAGAGATACTTATTTCTTCAAGAAAGCGCCCGCCAGACCACCCAGCATACCGCCCAAGCCGCCAGCGCCTGCTTGGCCGCCCATCAGGCCGCCTAGCGCGCCCATCAAATCGGCGTTATTCCCTAAGCCACCTGCAGGGGCTTGGCCTTGCGGCGTCAAGCTGTTGATGATGCCCGGCAAAAGGCTGGCTAAGCTGCCCGCCAGTTCGCTTTGGCCCAAACCGGCTTGTTGTGCCAGATTGCCCAGCACATCGCTGCCCAAGGCTGCGCTGACTTGCTCGCCCGACACCGGCAAATTCTGGCCGTTGCTTATCCACGAATTGATTTGATCGCCCAGACCGGCTTGTTTGAATTTGTTCACCAAGCCGGCCAAACCGCCCTGTTCGCTGTTGTTGCTGAGCATGCCCAGGACCACAGGCAGCAAGGCCGCGATCAGCGCCGGGTTGATGCCGCCGGCTTCTTGTTTGTCGGATGGAGCGCCTAAAGCGCCGCTGACGGCAGAGCCGATGAGTGAGTCGAGTAAGCCCATGGTTGTTCCTTTGATCGAGCGTCTGCCTAGGCACCGCGCCTAGCTGTTTTTATTCTAGGCCAAAGCCAGCGCTTCGAGGCAAGCGAGCGCGTGTGTATGCCCCGTATTCGGACTAATTTCACGCTGCGGCAGGCGCAGGCCATAGCGCAAGTCGCGCGCTGCGGCCTCTTGCACCCAGGCGCACAGGCGCGAGTAGCGCTGCTCGGGACTCAGACCCGGCCCGGCCGTTTGGTAGTCCAGCCACAGCTCGGTGGTCTGCATTTGCTGGCTGTCGCGGCTGACCAACTCGTCGGATTTGGCCGCTTTCTTCCACACGATTTGCTTCATCGCGTCACCGCGGCGATAGGCGCGCACGCCATCAAACTCGCCACTGCCAGCAGCCGCAGCCGCATAAGCGCCACCTGCGCTGGGCTGGCCCGCGGGTAGTGGCGGTGGGGTCGATTCGGGCGCGGGGTAAATCAATAATTGCGCTGCTGGGCACCACACCGTCCAAACCCTGAAAGTGCCCAGCGGGAACAGCGTTTGCGCCGTCAGAGTCGGCACGGGCTGGCGCCCACGCTGCTGCGGTACAAATCCCAGTTGCACACTACTCATACTTTGCGCGGGCACATCCGTCCACACCCAGTCAGCATCGTCCAGCACCGCTAGGCCGATGCCGTAGCGCGTGCGGCGGCTGCTACTGTGCAGCTCAACCGTGAACAGCGCATTTTGCTGGGCAAAACTGGGCGCAGGTGTTTTGAGGTGCAGACTCAGCCCGCGCAAAGTCGCGTGGCAAACATGCATGCCCACGATGGCCGCGCCCGCCAGCATAAAGGTCAGCACATAGCCCAAATTGAGCTGGTAGTTGATGGAGGCGAGCAGCAAAATCAAAAGTGTCAGCGCCAACATCCAGCCCGCAGGCGTGGGTAAGATGTAAACATTGCGCTGCGTCAGCGCTTGCGTGTCCTGGCGCGTCAGGCGCGCTTCCATCCAGCGGCGCAAACGCGCCCGCAGCCAAGTGCGGGCACTGCGTGTGGGTGATGGAAGCTTGAAGGTGCTCAAAATGCTATAAAAATAGAAGTTGCTCAGGCAGGTTTGACGGCTTAAAGTGCCAAAAAAGACCTTAAAAATCAGTTCAAAGGCACGGCTTGCATCATGGCCTTGACTTGCTCGACCGCGCCTTTGCCTGCGCCTTGCACGGGTATCAAACGGTGCGCGGTGCACTGCGGCAAGATGGCTTGCACATCATCGGGCGCCACATAGTCGCGGCCCTGCACCAGGGCCTGTGCTTTGGCTGCGCGCAAGAGCGCAATGGCCGCGCGGGGCGACAAGCCCTGCACAAACCAGCGGCCATCGCGGCTGGCAGCGACCAAGTCTTGCACATAATGAATCAGCGGATCGGCCGCATGTACTTGCAAGACTTGTTGTTGCAGTGCGTTCAGGCTGTTGGCATCAAGCACGGCGGGCAAGTGCTCGGCCGCATCGCGCTTGCCATTGCCCGCGAGCAAGGTGTACTCGGCGGCGCGGTCGGGGTAGCCCAAAGACAGGCGCAT
>CAZUUN010000020.1:0-17032 GCA_964622735.1 uncultured Burkholderiaceae bacterium
TGCTCTTGCGCCAAACACTCGGCACCGCGAAAACTGCCGTCGCCACCTATCACGACCAAACCATCAATGCCTTGGTCACGCAAATGCTGCGCTGCTTGGGCACGGCCCTCAGTCGTCATGAATGCTTTGCTGCGCGCGGTGCGCAACATGGTGCCGCCGCGCTGCAAAACATTGGCAACATCGCGTGCGCCTAGCGTCACAAAGTCGCCCGCCATCAAACCCTCATAACCGCGGCGCACGCCCACCGCGGCTATGCCCGCATGCGCGGCGCACGCACGCACCACAGCGCGCACAGCGGCGTTCATGCCGGGCGCGTCGCCACCACTGGTTAAGACTGCAATTTTTTGCATGAATGACCTCGAATATTTTGTCTGTGCTTGCTCTGAATCGAAACTATAGCTTTAAAGTCGCCACTTCGGCACTTGAAGCTGACACCACAAAAAAGGGTCGCACTGCGACCCTTTTCATATCAGCATCAGCGTTAGCCACTGCGCCTAGCGCTGCGCATTCGCATCCGCTACGGTAATAGCCGTCATGTTCACGATGCGGCGCACGGTGGCGCTAGGCGTCAACACTTGCACGGGTGCGTTACAGCCGAGCAAAATCGGGCCTATGGCGATATTGCCGCCGGCTGTTGTTTTCAACAAGTTGTAGGCAATATTCGCCGCGTCTAGATTCGGCATCACCAACAAATTCGCTTCGCCCTCTAAGGTGCTGTGTGGCATCAGCTTTTTGCGATAAGGCGCGTCCAGCGCAGCGTCGCCATGCATTTCGCCATCCACCTCGATCCAAGGTGCATGTTGCTGCAACAAGGCAAGGGTAGTGCGCATTTTGACTGCCGACGGCTGAGCGCTGACGCCAAAGTTGCTGTGCGACAAAAGCGCCACTTTGGGTTTGATGCCAAAGCGCAGCAGCTCCTCAGCCGCCAAAATCGTGATGGCGCAAAGCTGCTCGGCTGTCGGGTCGTAGTTGACATGGGTGTCGACCAAAAAGACCTGACGGCCCGGCAACAACAAGCCATTCATGCAAGCATAGACTTCGCCAGCCGCGCCCAGCGCTTTCAGGTGCTCATTGCTGCGTTTGCCGATGACTTGGTCGATATAGCCCAGATGCAAATGCGTATTGCCCCAAGTGCCGCAGATCAAACCATCAACATCACCCACATGCAGCAGCATGGCGCCGATCAGCACCAAACGGCGGCGCATTTCAATCTTCGCCATTTGCACGGTGACGCCTTTGCGCTCCGTCATTTGGTGATAGGTCTGCCAGAATTTGCGGTAGCGATCATCTTGCTCGACATTCACCACATCGTAGTCTTGGCCTTCTTTTAGGCGCAAGCCGAATTTTTCGATGCGCTGCGCAATGATGGCGGGGCGACCGATGAAAGTAGGGCGCGCAATGCCTTCATCCGCCACAATTTGCGCGGCGCGCAAGACGCGCTCGTCTTCGCCTTCTGCGTAAGCTATGCGCTTCTTTGCCGCTTTTTTAGCCAAGCTGATGATAGGCTTCATCGTCGTGCCGCTGGCGTAAACAAACGCTTGCAGGCGTTCGACATAGGCTTCCATGTCAGTGATAGGGCGTGCTGCCACACCGCTGTCGGCTGCCGCTTGCGCCACTGCTGGCGCGATCTTCACCATCAAGCGCGGATCGAAGGGCTTAGGGATCAAATACTCAGGGCCAAAGCTCAGGTTATGGCCCACATAGGCGGCCGCGACAACTTCGTTTTGTTCTGCCTGCGCCAACTCGGCGATGGCGTAGACCGCAGCCGCCTCCATCTCCATCGTGATGGTGCTCGCGCCAGAGTCAAGCGCACCCCTGAAGATGTAGGGAAAGCACAGCACATTGTTGACCTGATTCGGGTAGTCCGAACGGCCCGTGGCAATGATGGCATCGTCGCGCACCGCGCAAATGTCCTCTGGCATGATCTCCGGTATCGGGTTAGCCAAGGCCAAGATCAAAGGCTTGGCTGCCATGCTTTTGACCATGTCTTGACTGACTACGCCCGCAGCCGAAAGGCCCAAGAAAATATCAGCATCCACCATCACATCGGCCAAGTTTTGCGCCGCGCCGGTTTGCATGAAATAGGCTTTGTCGGCATCCAGCGTGTCTTTGCGGCGCTCGTGTATCAAACCCTTTTGGTCACACGCGTAAATGTTTTCGCGCTTCATGCCCAGCTTGATGAGCAAATGCAAGCAAGCCTGCGCCGCAGCACCCGCGCCGCTGGCTGCCAGCTTGACGCTGCCGATGTCTTTGCCCAGCACTTTCAGCCCATTGACGATGGCCGCGCCGACCACAATCGCTGTGCCGTGTTGGTCGTCGTGAAAAACCGGTATCTTCATGCGTTCACGCAGTTTGCGCTCGATGTAGAAGCAGTCGGGGGCTTTGATGTCTTCGAGGTTGATGCCGCCAAAAGTCGGCTCCATCGCGGCGATGATGTCGACCAATTTGTCGGGGTCGTTTTCAGCCAACTCGATGTCAAACACATCAATGCCTGAGAACTTTTTAAACAAGACGCCCTTGCCCTCCATCACGGGCTTACTGGCCAACGGACCGATATCGCCCAAGCCCAACACCGCCGTACCGTTGGTGATGACGGCGACCAAATTGCCACGGCTGGTGTAGCGGTGCGCGGTGGAGGGGTCGCGTTGAATCTCTTCGCACGGTGCGGCTACGCCGGGTGAGTAAGCCAAAGCCAAATCGTATTGCGACACCAACTGCTTGCTCGCGGCGATGGTCACTTTACCGGGCGTCGGGAACTCGTGGTAATCCAAAGCTGCTTGGCGGAAGAGGGCGTTTTTATCAGGCTTGCTGGCAGCGACGCTGCCGGATTCGTTCGATGACATGGGGTTCCGTGTTTCAAAAAAATTAAAAACCGCGCAGGCACAACTGCGCACCCGTGTGATTGTAGGCTTGTGCGCCGGGGTGCGCTGCGCGGATGCAAATCAGTACAATGCAAAAAGGCTGGTTCAGCCTGCAAATTTTTATTGATTTTGACTGTTTAGGCCACCAAACCTGCCTGAGCAGCTATTACAAGCATAGCGACACAGAAAGAAGGTTCTTCATGCTCACAGGGAAAACTGCGTTGGTGACTGGCTCCACCAGCGGCATTGGTCTTGGCATCGCCAAAGCGCTGGCTGCGCAAGGTGCCACTTTAATTTTGAACGGCTTTGGCGACCACGAAGGCCCCGCGCAAGAAGTACAAAGCGCCGCGCAAACTGCTGGCTACCAAACGCGCAACGGCTACCACGGCGCCGATTTGAGCAAAGCGGCCGAGATCGAAGCCATGATGGCCTATGCACAGGCCGAGTTTGGCGGCGTCGATATTTTGGTGAACAACGCTGGCATTCAACACACCGCTGCGATTGAGCAGTTCCCGACCGATAAATGGGATGCCATTTTGGCGATCAACCTGACGTCCAGCTTTCACACCACGCGCTTGGCATTGCCGGGCATGCGCACCAAAAACTGGGGCCGTATCATCAACTTGGCCTCGGTGCATGGCTTGGTTGCGTCTAAAGAAAAAGCCGCTTATGTGGCTGCCAAGCATGGCTTGGTGGGCTTCACCAAAGTCACCGCGCTTGAGACCGCGCTCACGCCCATTACTTGCAACGCCATCTGCCCAGGCTGGGTGCTGACGCCGCTGGTGCAAAAACAAATTGACGCGCGCAGTTTGAGCGAAGGCACAGACCAAGCCACCACCATCAAAAACATGCTGAGCGAAAAGCAACCATCGCAGCAATTCGTCACGCCAGCTGATATTGGCGCTATGGCGGTCTTTTTGTGTTCGGCTGCGGGTAACAATATCCGCGGTGAGAGTTTGGGCATGAATGGCGGCTGGACGGCGCAATAAGCAAGCCCATTTACCACTATCAACTCAATAGCTGCTCAGGCAGGATTGACGGCTCAAAATGCCAATTTGGCACTTAAAAATACCTTTGAAAACAAAAAAACCGCCCAAGGGCGGTTGTTTTGTACAGCGCAGCAGCGCTTTATTTCTTCTGACGGTAGCGGCGCAGAGCAGCGATTTGCGCAGCCAACACCAACAACTCAGATTGCGCGCGCGCCATATCGAGCTCGCCTTTGGCATTCTTCAGGGCTTCTTCGGCCAATTGACGGGCCGCATTCGCTTTTTGCTCGTCCAAGTCTTCGCCGCGCACTGCCGTGTCTGACAAGACCGTGACGCGATCGGGTTGCACTTCAAGTATGCCGCCGGCCACAAAAACGAACTCTTCTTTGCCTTCAGCGGTTTCAATCCGAACCGAGCCGGGTTTGATGCGCGTGATCAAAGGCGTATGTTTGGGGTATATGCCCAACTCGCCTTGTTCGCCCGGCAAAGCAACGAATCTAGCCGCGCCCGAGAAGATCAACTCTTCAGCGCTCACAACATCAACGTGGATGGTATTCATTTCTCACTCTCCAATTCCACAACACACCAAATGGGCTTAAAGCTGAGCGTTTGAGCCGTGACCCGCGCTTCGCACGCGGGTCTTAGGGCTCAAACGCGCCTGCGCTTTAGGCCATTTTTTTCGCTTTTTCGAAAGCTTCGTCGATGGTACCCACCATGTAGAACGCTTGCTCAGGCAGGTGATCGCACTCGCCGTTCACAATCATTTTGAAGCCGCGAATGGTTTCAGCCAAAGTCACATATTTACCTGGTGAGCCCGTGAAGACTTCGGCCACATGGAAAGGCTGTGACAAGAAGCGTTGGATTTTGCGTGCGCGTGCCACCAACAGTTTGTCTTCTGGTGCCAACTCGTCCATGCCCAAGATCGCAATGATGTCGCGCAACTCTTTGTAGCGTTGCAGCGTGCCTTGCACGGTGCGCGCCACGGTGTAGTGCTCTTCACCCACGACCAAAGGATCGAGCTGACGGCTGGTTGAGTCGAGTGGATCAACCGCTGGGTAAATACCCAAAGAGGCGATTTCACGCGACAAGGCCACCGTTGAGTCCAAGTGAGCAAAAGTCGTTGCGGGTGATGGATCGGTGTAATCATCCGCAGGAACATATACGGCTTGGATCGAAGTGATCGAGCCTGTTTTAGTCGATGTAATGCGCTCTTGCAGACGGCCCATTTCTTCTGCCAAAGTCGGCTGGTAGCCTACGGCTGAAGGCATACGGCCCAAGAGTGCCGATACTTCGGTACCGGCCAAGGTGTAGCGGTAGATGTTGTCAACGAAGAACAATACATCACGGCCTTCGTCACGGAAGGCTTCGGCCATCGTCAAGCCCGTCAAGGCAACGCGCAAACGGTTGCCCGGTGGCTCGTTCATCTGACCGTAAACCATGGCTACTTTTGAATCAGACAGTTTCTCAAGGTTTACAACGCCTGAGTCCGCCATCTCGTGGTAGAAGTCATTGCCTTCGCGTGTGCGCTCGCCCACGCCAGCAAACACGGACAAACCGCTGTGTGCTTTGGCAATGTTGTTGATCAATTCCATCATGTTGACGGTTTTACCAACGCCGGCGCCGCCGAACAAACCGACTTTACCGCCTTTGGCAAAAGGGCAGATCAAGTCGATTACTTTGATGCCTGTCTCGAGCAATTCTTGCGAAGGGCTGAGTTCTTCATAGGCTGGCGGTTTGCGGTGGATAGACGCAGTGCGTGCTTGGTCGATGTCGCCGCGCTCGTCGATAGGCGAGCCCAATACATCCATGATGCGACCCAGCGTGGCTTGGCCGACAGGCACTTGAATCGCGTCGCCGCTATTCGTGACTGTCATGCCGCGGCGCAGGCCGTCAGATGAACCCAGTGCAATCGTGCGGACGATGCCGTCACCCAATTGCTGTTGCACTTCCAGGGTCAGGGTTGAGCCTGCCATTTTCAGCGCGTCATAAATTTTAGGCATTTGGTCGCGTGGAAATTCCACGTCAACGACGGCGCCAATACACTGAACGATTGTTCCTTGAGCCATGATGTTCTCGCTCCAATAAAAGTTAACTCGAGGTGGTTTTGTGCTTCATGCCCAGTGCATCCAATAAGCGCCAAAACCCCTTAAAAAATTCGGACCTGACCTTAAACCGCGGCAGCACCAGCCACGATTTCCGAAAGCTCTTTCGTAATCGCCGCTTGGCGTGTTTTGTTGTAGATCAACTTGAGCTCGCCGATAACGCTACCGGCGTTGTCGGTAGCCGCTTTCATGGCGACCATGCGCGCTGATTGCTCAGACGCCATGTTCTCTGCCACCGCTTGGTAGACCAGCGACTCCACATAACGCACCAACAACTCGTCGATCACGCTCGGCGCATCCGGCTCGTAAATGTAGTCCCAGGCTGGGCCCGCTTCGCCTTGTTCCATGCCTTCGCTAGAGAGCGGCAACAACTGTTGCACCACTGGCTCTTGCTTCATGGCGTTGATGAACTTGGTGTAGCACAAATACACAGCACGCACTTCACCGCGCTCATAAGCGTCGAGCAGCGACTTGACCGGGCCGATCAATTTGTCCAGATGGGGCACATCGCCGATCTGCGTGACTTGCGACACGACTGGCACGCCCACGCGGTTCAAAAAGCCCAGGCCTTTATTGCCGACCGCCACCGCGATGGATTTCACACCAGCGGTTTGGTTGTCTTTGAGCTTGGTGGTGACCGCGCGCAAGATGTTGGTATTCATACCGCCGCACAAACCTTTATCGGTCGTAACAACGATAAAACCCTCGGCCTTAGACTCGTTCGTTTGCATAAACGCATGGACATAGTCCGGGTGCGCTTTGCCCAAATTGGCGGCAATCTGACGCACCTTTTCGCTATAGGGACGAGCCGCGCGCATGCGCTCTTGCGCCTTGCGCATTTTTGATGCGGCAACCATCTCCATTGCTTTGGTGATCTTCCTGGTGTTTTCCACCGATTTGATCTTGCCGCGTATTTCCTTACCTGCCGCCATAGGGCCTCCTAGATATGGAAGTTAAGCAAATGACTTTTGAAAAGTCTCGAGGGCTGCAGTTAAAGCGCTTTCTGCGTCTTTGTCCAGGGCGCGGTCTTTCTCGAGTTTCTCGAGCAAGGCGGCGTGGCTGGTTTTCAAGAACTGGTGCAAACCGCTCTCGAACGCCAAAACGCGGTTCACTGGAATGCCATCCAAGTAGCCTTTGTTCGCCGCGAACAAGCTCGCACCCATCAGGCTGATAGGCTGTGGGCTGTATTGGGCTTGCTTGAGCAACTCCGTCACACGCGCACCGCGTTCGAGCTGTTTGCGCGTCGCTTCATCCAGATCAGATGCGAACTGGGCAAATGCAGCCAACTCGCGGTACTGCGCCAAATCGGTACGGATACCGCCTGACAGACCTTTGATCAATTTCGTTTGCGCCGCACCACCCACACGCGATACCGAGATACCGGCGTTAATCGCTGGACGGACACCGGCGTTGAACAATGAGGTTTCCAAGAAGATCTGGCCGTCGGTGATCGAGATCACGTTGGTTGGAACGAAAGCAGAAACGTCACCCGCTTGGGTTTCAATGATAGGCAGCGCCGTCAATGAACCCGTTTTGCCTTTAACGGCACCTTTGGTGAACGCTTCAACATAGTCCGCGTTCACGCGTGCTGCGCGCTCGAGCAAACGGCTGTGTAGATAGAAGACATCGCCAGGGTAGGCTTCGCGGCCTGGTGGGCGACGCAGCAAGAGCGATACTTGGCGGTAAGCAACGGCTTGTTTAGACAAGTCATCGTACACAATCAGCGCGTCTTCACCGCGGTCGCGGAAGTATTCGCCCATGGTACAGCCAGAGTAGGCACTTACATACTGCATGGCAGCAGAATCAGAAGCCGGAGCCGCAACGACGATGGTGTATTCCATCGCGCCCGCTTGCTCGAGAGCGCGCACCACGTTTTTAATCGACGAGGCTTTTTGGCCAATCGCGACATAAATACAAGTAACGCCTTGGCCTTTTTGGTTGATGATGGCATCGATCGCGACAGCCGTTTTACCGGTCTGGCGGTCACCAATGATCAACTCGCGTTGACCGCGGCCGATAGGCACCATGGCATCGATAGACTTCAAGCCTGTTTGCATAGGCTGATCGACTGATTTACGCGCGATTACGCCAGGCGCAACCTTTTCGATCACGTCGGTCATTTTGGCGTTGATTGGGCCTTTGCCATCAATCGGCTGACCCAAAGCGTTGACCACGCGGCCAATCAGTTCAGGGCCAACGGGCACTTCCAAAATGCGGCCTGTGCATTTAACGGTTTGGCCTTCAGAGACATGCTCGTATTCGCCCAAGATAACCGCGCCAACAGAGTCGCGCTCGAGATTGAGTGCGAGGCCGTAAGTGGGCGAGCCGTCTGCGGTTTTGGCGAATTCCAACATCTCGCCTTGCATCACATCAGACAAGCCGTGGATGCGGACGATACCGTCGGAAACAGAGACAACCGTACCTTGGTTGCGAACATCGCTTTGAGCAGACAAGCCCTCAATACGCGACTTGATCAAATCAGAAATTTCTGCGGGATTGAGTTGCATTGCGCTCGTTCCTTGTTTTGTTGAATAACCTAAAAGCCCCGGCAGCGTTTACGCCACCAGTGCTGTTCTCATTTGTTCTAAGCGGGCTTTGACCGAGGCGTCTAGCACCTCATCGCCGACCACCACGCGTATGCCGCCGATCAGCTCAGGCTCGAGCTGCACTTGGGCATTGAGCTTGCGACCGAAACGCTTTTCCAAAAGCGCCACCGTCTCAGCCAATTGCGCACCTTCGAGCGGGAAAGCGCTGAAAATCTGCGCGTCCGAAACACCTGAAGCCGCGTTTTTCAAACGGCGAAAATGCGCCGCTATTTGGGGCAGAGCCGCCAAACGCTTGTTGTCAACGATGGCGTCGAGGAAGTTTTTGGCATGCGCCGACAAACTCACCTTGGCAGCAGACACGAGCAAGTCGGTGACTTGCGCAGCGCTGACCTTGGGGTTGCTTGCGAACTGCTGCACTTGCTCGTTTTCTGCCACCGCAGCGACAGCGTCCAGCCAGCTGGCATCCGCAGCGCCATTGGCCGCAAATAAAGCTTCGGCGTAAGGACGGGCGATGGTTGCTAGTTCTGCCATGGCGCCCTCTTACAGTTCAGTTTTCAGGCGGCTGAGGAAGTCAGCATGCGCACTGGCATTGACTTCTTTGCGCAGAATCTGCTCAGCACCTTTAACCGCCAACGCAGCGACTTGCTCACGCAAAGTCTCACGCGCTTTAACGGTTTGCTGCTCAGCCTCGGCTTTGGCAGCAACGATGATTTTGTTCGCCTCTTCAGTCGCACGGCCTTTGGCTTCTTCAACGATAGCCTGGGCGCGGCGCTCTGCGTCAGCCAACAAACTCGTCGTTTGTTCGCGACCAGCAGACAGTTCGGCTTCTACGCGTTTATTGGCCGAGGCCAACTCGGTTTTAGCGCGGTCAGCCGCACTCAAACCTTCAGCGATTTTTTGCCGGCGCTCGTCCAGTGCCTTCATGATCGGCGGCCAAACGAATTTGGCCGTAAACCACATCAAAAGCGCAAAGACAACCCACTGAAAAAACAGGGTCGAATTGATATTCACTTTGCTTATCCTTTTTAATTAAATGCAAAACCTAGCGCAGGCGCAAAGGCCTGCGCGGCTGCCCTATTTAACTAACGAAAGGGTTGGCAAATGCGAACAAGAGAGCGATCGCAACACCAATCAAGAAGGCCGCGTCGATCAGACCAGCCAAAATGAACATTTTTGTTTGCAAGCTGTTCATCAACTCAGGTTGACGCGCAGAAGACTCGAGGAATTTGCCACCCATCAACGCGATGCCGATTGATGCGCCAATTGCACCCAAGCCTACGATGATGCCGCAAGCCAAAGCCACAAAACCCAGAACGTTGCCTTCCATGAGAATCCCCTTAAATGAAATGGAAAAATAAAACCAACAAAAACCCGATCAGTACACTTTCGCCTTAGTGGGCGTCGTGCGCTTGACCAATGTAAATCAAGGTCAACATCATAAAGATGAAGGCCTGAAGTGTGATGATTAAGATGTGGAACACGCTCCACACCCAACCAGCAATGATATGGCCAAGACCCATACCAATTCCGCCGCCGACACCCATGCTGAGGGCAACGCCACCCATCAAGGCTATCAACATAAATACCAATTCACCAGCAAACATATTGCCGAACAGTCGCATGCCGTGTGACACGGTTTTGGCCACAAACTCGATCATTTGCATGGCGAAGTTGATGACCGACATGACCAAAAAGCCCAACCAAGTCAGTGGATTCGCACCCAACTTAACCGTACCAAAAGGCGCCGAGAACAACTCGTGTACCCAGCCGCCCACACCTTTGATTTTCAGGTTGTAGAAGATGCAGAGCAACAAAACAAAAGACGAGATGCCCAAAGTCGAAGACAAGTCAGCCGAAGGCACAACACGCATATACGCGTGGTGTGGATCGCCGCCCATTTGGCCAACCAACAAAGCCCAAGTGTGCGGAATGAAGTCGACGGGCAGCATGTCCATGGCATTCATAAAGAATATCCATACAAATACGCTCAAAGCCACAGGCGCCACCAGACGGCGGCTAGCGGCGTTGTGAATCACGGCTTTGGCCTGGTCATCGACCATTTCCACCAGCATTTCGATCGCTGCTTGAAAGCGACCGGGCACGCCCGAAGTGGCTTTGCGCGTAGCGAGCCACAAAATCAAGCAGACCGCAACAGCCAAGACGCTGGAGAACACCAGCGAGTCAAAGTTAAAAAGCGAGAAGTCAACGATGCTCGTTTGCTTCACATCTTGGAAAGAAAAGTCTTTCTGCCAGTGTTGCAAATGGTGCTGGATGTACTCGCTCGATGTTGGCAATGCATGCCCTTCTGCGAGTTCTGCTGCTTGTGCAGCAGCTACGCCTGCTGTTTCACTCATTCAAACCACCTGTAGATTGTTTTTTCACCGCCAGCAACTGAATCAGCACTGACACCCAACCAGCCTTTATGGTGATGATAAAAGTCGCCAGCAGTACCAGCCAACTCACATCACGCACCCATTTTGCCGCTACCAACAAGATTGCCAGCGTCAAAACCCATTTCACCAACTTCCACATCAGCAGGCGACTAAGCCACACTGGCGCGGGAAATTGCCCCGTCTTTTGACCCACCATCGCCACCAGCACGAGCTGCGGCAGACAAACGGCCAAAACACCCAGCAAAGCCGAGAGCACCCAAGACTGCCGCTGCATCAAAGCCGCCAGCAGCACCAAGACCAAACCCAACGCCACTTGCCCCAACCAACTGCGCCATGGTGAGAGCTGCGGCTGCGCAGCCTCTAGCGCTTGCGCCTGCTGTGCACCCAGCGGTACAATTTCCGCCTCTGCCGGCTCTTCATCGAGCCATGGATCAGCAACCGTATTTTTCACCATAAAGCACACTCAGCCACGCAAATAGGCATAGTGCCAAAAGCCCATCATTATATGATGAAATTGGGGCCTTGCTGCCCACAAAAACCAGCGCAAGCGCTAGCGTAAGGCAAAATCGGCTGACGCGTCGTGTTTGAGGCAGCAGAAGCTGTTTTTAAGTGTCTTTTTGGTCAATCTGGCCGTCAAACCTGCCTGAGCAGCTATTTATTTCATAGTATATGAACCCCCTTTCGAATACCAAACCGCCTTTGATCGAGTTCCCCTGCGATTTTCCCATCAAAGTCATGGGCCTCAAATCCGACGAATTGCTCAGCATCGTGAGCGCGTTGGTGCGCGAACATGACCCTGGCTTTGACCACTTGACCATCGTCACGCGCGAAAGCTCGGCCGGCAAATACCTAGGGCTGACGCTGACGGTGAACGCCACCAGCCAAGAGCAGCTCGACAATATTTACCGCGCACTCACGGCCCATCCTGTCACCAAGTATGTGCTGTAAGTCCGCGCGCTGCTGCTTTTTTTAAGTCTATTCATGCCCGCAAGCAAGCTGCCGCCATTGCTGATTCGCGAACTCGGCCTCATAGCCTATGCCGAGAGCTACGCCGCCATGCAGGCTTTTACGGCCGCGCGCACGGCTGAAACGCCTGACGAGTTGTGGCTATGCCAGCACCCGCCCGTTTTTACCCAGGGTTTGGCGGGCAAGGCCGAACATGTTTTGCAAAGCGACCATGGCATTCCGCTGGTGGCCAGCAACCGTGGCGGCCAAGTGACCTATCACGGGCCGGGGCAAGTGGTGGCTTACCCGCTGCTCGACCTCAAGCGCCGCGGCTATTTTGTCAAAGAGTATGTCTACAAACTCGAAGAGGCCATCATCCGCACGCTGGCGGCTTTTGGCATCACCGGCCACCGCTTGCGCCACGCGCCCGGCGTTTATGTGCGGGTGGATGATCCGAGCAGCCATGCGCCACTGGCGCAAAACGACAGCTTGGCGGCCGATGCTTTTCTGGGTCTGGCCAAAATTGCCGCTTTGGGCGTTAAAGTCTCCAAGCACTGCACCTATCACGGCTTGGCGCTGAATGTGGACATGGATGTAAGCCCTTTTGGCCTGATCAACCCTTGCGGCTATGCCGGTCTGGCAACGACCGACATGGTCCGCTGCGGCGCAACAAGCAGCCTAGAAGCGGTGAGCGCGGTGCTGGCCGAGCAATTAAGCCGCTGGCTTGCGTAATTTCCCTAGGTTCCACTCCTATTGCAAGTCACAAAGCTGATTCATAATACGCGCTGGCTAGTATTCATCCACAAAACCCCTTAGTGAGTAATTTCATGAGCGAAGATTCAAACTCAAACTCAAACACCGGCACCGGCAAAAGCACCCGCGACCTGCCTAAAATGATTGTCATTGGCGCGCTTATTCTTTTTGTGCTGTTCGCAGCTTATAAACTGCTGGGCTCTAAGCCTGCTACTGGCGAGAAAGCCTCAGCCGCACAAGCCGATAACTCGCAAAAAATCTTTAGCTACGAAGCGCAAGAGACCGTGGGCGACAAAGCCGCGGCCAACCAGTTATTCAGCGCCCCTATCGTCGCCAAGTCTTGCCCCTTGACCAAATGTACCAGCGCCGTTGCCATCAAAGAAGTTGAGCAGCAGCCCGCACCTAAACGCGGCCTGAATGTGTACACCATCACCGCCGAAGGCCAACTGGTGTTGCTGCGCACACTCGACCATTGCGACGACCAAAAAGTATTCCTCTCGACTGAGCCTTTGACTAAATTAGTAGATCGCGCTGTTGGCGCGTCGGCTGTATTTTTACTCGCTGAAGACACTGCCAACTGCAATTTCGTGGATGGCAAAAAAGAAGGCGTAGAAGCTTGGGCACAAGGCTACCAACTAGAAAAACTTCCTAAACTTGGCATCCGCAACGCTTACTTTGCCGTAATCGATGCCAAAGCCAAAAAGACTGTTTGGGAAGCTGCATCAAATGACACCATCGTTTTCGACAGCAGCAAACCTTAAGCCTGTCGCTTATTGAGCGCCTTGCATCAAGCGCCCTGAGGGGCGCTTTTTTATTCCCCGCAATCGCACCTCACTCTTTTTTCAATAGCTGCTCAGGCAGATTTGACGCCTTAAAATGCCAATAACACCCTTAAAAATGGTGTTTTTAATCCGCTTTTCAGCGCCGCTGTCGCCGCCCCGCCTATCTGCTAAGGTCGGCCCGAGGAGATAAAGCCATGCTCTCACGCACTGCCGACCATTTGTTTTGGATGTCGCGCTACATCGAGCGCGCGGAAAGCACCGCCCGCATACTCGACGCCAATTACCAAACATCGCTGCTGCTGCCATCTGGGGCGGGCGCCGATGCGCAACTGGGCTGGGAAGGGCTGCTCGCCATCAACGAGCAAGCGCCGCTTTATCAAGCGCGCTATGGCACGGTGACTGCGCAAGGCGTGATGGACTTTATGGTGCAAGACGCCAGCAATCCATCCTCCATCTTGTCTTGCCTGCGATCGGCACGCGAGAATGCCCGCGCCGTGCGCGAATGCCTGACGACCGAGGTGTGGGAGACGCAAAACCAAACTTGGCTCGAAGTGCAGCGCCTGCTGCAAAGCGGCAGCTATGCCAGCGCGCCCGCGCAGTTTTTTGAGTGGGTCAAATACCGCTCGCATCTGGCGCGCGGCGTCGCCGTCAGCACCATGTTGCGCGACGAGGCCATGCAATTCCTCAACTTGGGCACCTTCTTAGAACGCGCCGACAACACCGCGCGCCTGATGGATGTGAAGTTCAACGCCATCGAGGGCGAGTTTTATGGCGCCGCCAGCGAGCGCGACCAAGAGTACGACTTCTACCACTGGAGCGCCATTTTGCGCAGCGTTGCCGCCTACGAGATTTATCGCAAGGCCTATCGCGACATCGTGCGCCCCGAGCGCGTGGCTGAGTTACTGATTTTGCGCGCCGACATGCCGCGCTCGCTGCGCGCTTGCATGCAAGTGGTGGTCGAGCAATTGCAACTGCTGGCCAACAGCCGTTCACAAACCACCGAACGCGCGGCTGTGCAACTGCTGACCGAGCTGCAATACAGCAGCATCGAAGATATTTTGGCCATCGGCCTGCACAGCTATCTGACGCGCTTTATGGATCGCATCAACGATTTGGGCGAAGGCATCAACCGCAGTTTTTTGGCTGCGCCCGAATTGCTGGCGGACGAAACGCGCTAGCGCAACTCGATCTCGACGCGCCGATTGAGCGGCTCGTCGGTTCCTGCTGGGGCCATTTTGATCGGCTCACGCTGGCCACGGCCAACCACTTCGACGCGGTGCGCGACAAAGCCTTGCGCCAGCAGCACATCGCGTACGGCAGCGGCACGCAACAAAGAAAGTGCGTCATTCTCGCTGGCGCTGCCCACATTGTCGGTGTGGCCCGTCACAATCATTTCACCGCCTTCGTAGGTTTTGGCTTTTTCAACGATGCTGGGCAGCAGCGCCTGCGACTCAGGCGTCAAGTCTGCCGTACCGGTGACAAAGTTCAAAACAAATTTAGCGCGCGGCGCCGGCTTGAGCGCCAACAGGCTAGGGTAGTGCTCTGCCACGCTGGCGGCGTCGGTGCTGGCCAACTGTGCGCTGCCACTGCGGTTTAAACGCGCTTGGCCATAGGCTTGATCCAGCACAGCAGCCTCTTTGCCATCGGGCGTTTGCACCACCACCGCGCTAGGCTTGCCATCGACTTGCGGCAACAAAGTCACGCGCAAGGCGGGGGCGCAAGCCGACAAAGCCAAGGCTGCGCCCAATACATATGCCGCCAGCGAAAATGTACGCGTCATCTGGTGCGGGGGTTTAATTCTCATGGTTGGGCGCTGCCTCTAAAATAAAATCGGTGCCGCGCACGCCCACCAAGGCCGTTGGCGTTTTAATTTTCATGTTGTCGTTTTTATTTTTGGCAATCAAACCGCTCAAAATACGCAACTGCCCACCCAAAAAATCGAGCAAGACATGGCCTTCTTGGGTCGCGCTGTCGTATTCAAACCGCGGCAGCAACACCGCCGTATTCGCCCCCAAGACCAACTCGCTGCCATCGCGTAGCGTGAGCGAAGCGCCGCTGTCTGCGCCCGTGCGCACGCGCTCGCCCACATTCAAAGCCACACCTGCTGTCGGGTCTCGGCGGGCGCCACCGTCGGCGCTGATGATTTGCGCCTTGCCTTGCACTTTTTTAAAAATGCCTGCGGGCTGCGCTGTCTCTGTTCGCTCTGGGGCCTCTTGCCCATGTGCCAAACCGAAAGTCAGCACCAACAAGCCTAAGCCAGTCGTATAAAACCGGAACGGGGAAAGTCTCATTACACACTCTTTCGCTAAACGCTTTGACCACTGATTGTAAGCGCCTACTTTTTCTGCTTAGGCTGCGTCACAGCTTGATCTGGGTATTCGTTTTTTTGCAAAAGTTGCGTGTAATACGCCTCCCAATCGCGCAAACCCAGCAAAGCCGCAGCCTGCTGCGCGCGCTGCAACACCCGTGTTTCGGCTGAGAAATACAACAAACGCTGGGCGCGCGCCAATTCTGCGGCCGCATTCTCTGCGCTTAAAGGTGTAATGCCCATACGCGCAAACTCGGCATGTGGGGCAAACAAATTGCTGTCCAAGCTATCGGCCAGCCAATCGCCCTTGCGCACCAGCGCCGTGTCGCGCTGCTCGGGCTCTAAATACACTTGGCTGAGCAAGCGCCAATCTTGCGCCGCATAAAACGCGAACAGCAGCGCCGCCAAACCAGTCAGCCAAGACAGGGCCATGCCGAGACGAGCAATCGAGCTGCTCAGCCTTGTGGCATGCACGCGCAGCACTGGTTTTTGCAATAAGCCCACGGCAAAAGCCGCCGCCAACAAAAAGGGGCCATGCCACAGCGGGTACTCCAGCAAGCTGTGCAGCCCAATCGCCAGCAGTATGAGCAAAGCTGCCTGTCGCAGTGGCTGCGACTCAGCCCACGGTTGGCGCCGCAGCCCCCATACCAGCACGGCCAAGACAAACAGCACAGCCAAAGGCAAACCTAACTCAGCCGCCAAATGCAGCGGCAAGTTGTGGGCGTTATCCACCATCACGCCCAAAGGCGCGCTGTGCGGCGTCAGCAATAAAGCGTAGCTCAAATTGCCCCAGCCCCAACCCAACCACGGCTTAGCTGCCATCGCATCTAACACATGTTGCCAGATCAGCAAACGCGCATCGGCTTTGTTGGTGCTGGCCAAGCGCTCAAACGCATCGACCTGCGCCGCGGCTGTTGCATCGGGCGAAAAACCGCCCTGCGTCAGCACCAGACTAAAGCCGCCATATAACAGCACAGCCAGCGTCGCCCACACCCATGCGCGCTTGGGCAACAAACCGCGCCAAGCCCAATGACAAAACACGCCATAGATCAACACCCACGCCAACAGACCTGTACGCGACAAACTGGCCGCCGCCGCAAACGCCAAGAGTGCCAAAGCCAGCAGCTGCGCCGCAAAGGCGAGCAGCAACAACACCGTGCGGCCCCAACCGATGCGCTGGCGGCGCGGCCAGGGCGGGGGCAAATTCAAACAAATAAGGCCCGCCCAACCTATAGCAGTGAGCGTGGCGAGTTGATTGGGTTGGCGCAAATTGGCAAAAACGCGTGACGCGTTACCTGGGTGTATCCACGGGCTAAAGCCATCGGCCCATTCAAAATACTGCGCCAGCGCAATGCC
>CAZUUN010000021.1:0-16955 GCA_964622735.1 uncultured Burkholderiaceae bacterium
CGACGAATAAGCTGCACTTTGGCGACGAATGGATCACTTTTCAGGCGCGTTTTAATGGCGCGGCGCGCGAGATCATGGTGCCGGTAGACCATGTCATCAATTTGTTTTCGCGCCAAACGCAAGAGGGCTATCAAGCCATGAGTGCGGAAGAGTTTGCCGCCATCCAAGAGGGTCGCTACAAAGCGCCTGAACCAGCTACGGCACCTGCAGATGGTGCGAGCGCTGCGCCCGCAGAGCCCGCGGTTGCGACAGATGCGACAGAGAAGAAAAAATCTGGCATCGTGCGCATTAAATAGATCGCAGAGGACGCTATAATTACTGCTTAGTGTGCCGCTTTAGCTCAGTTGGTAGAGCAACCGCCTTGTAAGCGGTAGGTCGTCAGTTCGAATCCGACAAGCGGCACCATTCATTCGTTTTCTAGTGCGCACCACGCGCTCTGAAAAACACAAAAAACCCGCTTGGCTTTGCTTGTGCGGGTTTTTTCTTGGGCAAAACTAATGCGGCCTATTCATGCCGCATGCGATACGCGCTAGTCGCGATTGGGAAAGAGCAATTCGGGCGCACGATCTAGCGAACACCACACAATGGCATATTGCCTAAACTGCTGCCCCAAGGCCAGCGCTTGTGCTTGACTCAAGCCGCAGACAAAAAAGCCTGGCTCATCAGGCCACTCACCTACGGAGGCCTTGCCATTTGCAGCGAACGCGGGAATATTTAGGGCACTGAGTTGCTGGTGCAGCGCTTCGTTTGCGGCGGCATTGTAGGCATCGTTAGTCTCCTTGCTATAGGGGTTGTGTGCGGTGATGAAGAAGCCAGAGTCGACGCCGAAACGCGCCAGCAAAGCTTGTAGGCCTGCGGACTGCTCACCCACCTTGATGCAGACGGGTGGACTTGCATCAACCCAAAAGTGGGTTGCGGCATAAGCGGCAATCAGCTCGGGTGTTAAAGGAGGCGTGGATGATGGGGTGGTGTTTACGGCTGGCATCGTTCGATTAACTCCCGAGTGTGGATGCAATAAGCATCGTTTTTAATAGGAAAATTGGCATTTTAATGCGTCAAAGCTGCCTAGGCAGCTATTTTTTAAGTAGCGGTCATTGCGGCTCATACCGAATGACAAGCGTATTCTGTTGCCCCAGGCGACCGCAGGGCAGAGGCCCAAAAGACTTTGCGACAGGGGTATAGAATCAAACGCCTGGTACACCAGAAGATATAAAGAGCCGGCTTGCTAGCAGGAGAGGAACACATGTCGACAGAGTTGGTTGAAGCGTTAAAAATATTCATTGTCGGCTTTACCGAAGCGGAGCAGCGCTTACTCGAGGCGACGGTCAAACTCTCAGAGCGGCGCAATCCGCCTTTAAGTCTGGTAAGCAAAGAAGACTGCGCGCAAGCCACGGTGTGGATGATCGATGGCAATGCACCAGTAGACGATAAAAAATGGGCGGTACGCATGCTGCGCACCCTACCCAGCAAAGTGGTGATTTGGGTCGATGCGGGCAAAATCCCGTCTGATCACAGCGCCATGTCGCGCCCTATTCCGTGGGTCAATTTGCCCATGGTTTTGGTCAAAGCCATACAAGAGCAAAGCAGCGCGGCTGAGGACAAGGCCGCAGCTGGCTTGCAGCAAACGGGCAGTTTTTCTATGGGCACGCAACCGCCCTTGAGCCGCGATGTCCTGATCGTGGATGACAGTGCCCCAGCACGCACGCATTTGCGCGGCTTGCTCGAAGACCGCGGCTACCGCGTGACCGAAGCCGAGACCGCCGAGCGCGGCCTGTACTTGGCTGAATCGGGCGTGCGCTTTGCCTGCATCATGATGGATGTCGTCATGCCTGGCATCGACGGCTATGAAGCTTGCCGCCGCATCAAAGCCAACACCCAGGCCGACTATGTGCCGCCTGTGGTCATGCTCACGAGTCGCTCCTCGCCTTTCGACCGCATTCGTGGCAGCATGGCTGGGGCCAATGCGTATTTGGTGAAACCGGCCGATGCCGCTGAGCTGTACGAAGTGCTCAACCGCTATGCGACAGCGGGCGCGCAAGCGGGGGACTAAGCAATCAACAGGCGCAGTGACTTTGCTGCCCACGCCGATTTTTATTTAGATCAATGTTCAAGAGGAGGCTAGCCCATCATGGTTCGCACGGTACTGGTAGTAGAAGACAATCAAATCGACCGCACACGCTTGGTCAAAGTCCTCAGCGATGCGGGCTACGAAGTGAGCACTGCCGAAAACGGTTTGCAAGCCATAGACCAAGTCAAGCGCAACAAGCCCGAGGCCATACTCATGGACATCAATATGCCTGAGATGGACGGCTTTGCGGCGACGCGTGCGCTGCGTGGCGATAAAGACACCAAGCACATTCCGGTGATTTTGGTCACGGCCAAAGACCAAAAAGCCGACAAGGCTTGGGGCCAGATGCTGGGCGCCAAAGGCTATGTGACCAAGCCGTTTACGGATGAGCAGTTGCTCGAACAAATTCGCCTGCTTTAATGCCGATAACGCATGCCAGCCACTGTGAGCCGACTGAGCGGGCCCAGCTAGAGCGATGACTGCAGCGGGTGATTTTTCACAACTCTTGGCAGACAATCTGCGTTTGCAAGAGGCCATACACCAAGCGCAAATAGGCGCGGCCGGTGCCGATGCGCGCGCTTTGGCCGATAGCATGCGTCAAGCCTTTGTGGTCGACGGCATGCGCCTTCTGATTCGCTATGACGAAGGCAGCGAGTTAACCGAGCCGCTGGCCATCGCCATGCTGCCTGGCGTGCCGCCGTGGTTTTTGGGCGTTTGCAATTTGCACGGTCTGCTTACGCCGGTTTTTGATTTGGCCGCTTATTTGGGCTTGCCGCCCAAGCGCGAGGCACGGCGAGTCAAGCGCATGCTCTTGGTATTAGGGCACGGCGCCGAGGCAGCGGCCATTTATATCGATGGGCTGCCTAAAAACTTCTATCTGCGCAAAGCGCAAAGCGAGAGCAGCCCTGCGCCCGCACCTAGTGACTTGCAGGCGCATATACGCGGGGTCTATAGCCTGCGAGACAACAGTTGGTGGGACTTGGATGTTGCCTCGCTGTTAGCCGCTATTGAAGCGCAGTTGCAGCAAGCACAAGCAGTATAAAAAAGAGAGAGAACGGGACATGAGCACACCATCCTTATTCACACGCTTGGGCTGGTCCAAGTCGCCCAGCAGTAGCAAAGGCATGAAAAGCGCAGACCTGTCGCGCACTTTGGGTTTTGTGGTCAAGGTTTTTTTCTTGATGGTGGCCTGCTATGTATTCATTCTGATTTACTGCGGATTTTTGACCATCAAAATCTTGGATTTGCGCGATGGCGCGCAGCATCTCAACGAGTTGAACAGCAAAGTGATCGAGCTGAAAAGCGAGTTGAACAGCAATTTTTTGCTCAGCCCAGACAGCATGCGCGACTACGCCGTTGAGAACGGCGAACACAAGGCCGAAGTGGAGCTAAAGCGCGCCATACAAGCGCTGGAGCACAGTGAATACATCCAAGAGCAAGAGCCCGCTCGCTTGGCGCTAGCCGAAGTCCAAGGTGGTTTTGAAACCTATCAGGCGGCTTTCAAAAGCATTTTGGAGCAGCAGGCGCAACAACCCTTGCAGGGCAACCAAGGCCCCAGTTTGACGCTTTTGGGTTATGTCTCAGATGGCAGCCGTGCCTTGGCACGCATTGAGGATGGTGCGGCAACTTTAGAGCTGCTGAACAAGCAGGGGCGCGACTGGTGGATGCGTTTGATGGCTATCGGTGTGAGCGTGGGCTCCATTCTTTTGATTCTGACGCTGTTGGGTCTGGGTATTCTGATTTCGCGCACCCGCAAAAAAACCAATGAAACACTGGTGACGCAAGCCGTCGCCGCGCGTGAAGCCGAAGCCGAGAATGAGAACATCAACAACTCCGCGATCTTGCTCTTGCAAGCCGTGAGCCAAATTGCCGATCGCGATTTGACGGTGCGTGCGCCGGTGACGCAAGATGTGATCGGCACGGTTGCCGATTCGATCAATGTCTTGGCCGAAGAAACGCAGAAAGTCTTGCAAGGCGTGAGCGGCGTTGCGGCCCAAGTGCAGCTGGTATCGGGCAAAGTGCGCACGCAAGCGCAACTGGTGGCGGATACGGCGCAAACCGAGCGCGAGCATGTCAACAGCATGGTCGACTCGCTATACCGTGCCACGCAGGTGATGAACGAAGTAGCCAGCATGACCGAGCAAAGCAAGCACTCGGCTGGTCAAGCCACGCAGGTAACGGAAGATGCGTTAGAGACCGTGAATGTGGCCGTGCGCGGCATGGAATCGATACGCGAGACCATCGCCGAGACGGAAAAACGCATCAAGCGCCTGGGCGAGCGCTCGCAAGAAATCTCGGGCATTGTGAATTTGATCAACACCATTGCTGAACGCACACATGTGTTGGCGTTGAATGCGGCCATGCAGGCCGCAGTGGCGGGTGAAGCGGGCCGCGGCTTTGCTGTGGTGGCTGAGGAGGTACAGCGCTTGGCCGAGAGCTCGCGCAATGCGACCCAGCAGATTGCCACTTTGGTGAATAACATTCAGATCGAGACCAACGAAACCATCAACACCGTGAATCGCACCATTGGTCAGGTGGTGCAGGGCTCAGAGCAAGCGCAAAAAGCCGGTGAGCAAATGCGGCGTACCCAAGCCATCACGACCGAGCTGGTGACGCAGGTGCGCGGTATTGCGCGCGCCTCTGATGAGCAAAAAGTCATGGGGCAGGAGTTGCTGGCATCGGTGCGGCAAATTGGTGACAGCACAGAGCAAACCGCGCAGCAGATTCAAGCCCAAAACATAGAAACGGAGCTGCTGCAAGACGCGGCCCGTCAGTTGGTCGAGTCGGTGGGCGTGTTCCGTCTGCACGCCGATGATGTGCCGCGCGATATTGCTTTTTAAAACCACGAGGTTGCGCGCGTGAATCTCAGTGACCTGATCGAGGCCTTTGCCAGCGAAATTGAAATCGTGCGGCCTGAGCTCGAAGAGAGCTTGCGCAGCCTAGCTACAGCAGATGTAGCAGACGAAGCCTTTATGCAGGCGCTAGAGCATTACAGCGGCCAAGCGCAGCGCATGGGCGAGGCCGCGCAGATGGCGGGCTTTCCGGGCTTGCAAGCGGTGTGCACCCATGTGGTGGAGAACACGGTGATGCTGGCGCTGTATGAGCCGCCCGAGCGCGCCCCGGCGATTCAATTTTTGGATGCATGGCCGCGCTTGATCGTGCATTATTTGCGCAATATGAGCGATGCCTCCAACGCGGCTGGTTTGGTCGACCATATGCGCAGCGCGCCCACGCCGATGGACGAAGAGCAAGCGCTCAAAGTCATGCACATGCTGGGCGCCATGCCTTTGCAAGTCTCGCAGCCTGAAGCTGATGGCCCTAAGCGGCCCGTGCTGGCGAGCGCGGAAGACTTGGTGTTGAATTTGCCCGCAGACATAGACGCCAAATTGCTGGAAGGGTTTTTTCAAGAAGCGCCCGAGCAAGCGCGCGACTTGGTCGATGCGGTGCGCCGCATGACGCAAGGTGAAGAGGCACTAGAGCAACTGGCCAGAGCCAAGCGTGTCGCGCACACGCTCAAGGGTACGGGTGCCATCATAGGCTTGCGCGGCATCACGGCGCTGGCGCACCAGTTAGAAGATATTTTTGAGCACTTCGAGCGCAAAGGGGGCGAGGCCGCCACGGCTGTGCAAGACGCCATGCTCGACGCCGCTTATTGCCTTGAGCAAATGGTCGCGAGTTTGACTGCGGGTGAAGACTATCCCAGCCAAGCCCAGGCGGTTTTGCAAATGGTGCTTGATATTGCGAACCGCTTAGACCGTGGGGAATCGCTGGCGGGCGAGCTGACGCGCGTGGCCAGCCACACGCATACGCAGCTCGCCCAAGCACTAAGTGATTTGCCGCCCAACTCTGCGGGGCTGGCCAGTGTGCAGCAGGCGCGACCTGCTGCCAAGGCCGCTTTGCGCGTGAACTTGGAGCGCTTGGACGAGATGTTTCGCTTGTCCGGCGAAGTCTCGGCCCATGTGGCGGCAATGGAAGGCAGCATCAAAAAACTCAATGAGCGTTCGCGCTTGTTGCTAGAGCAAAACTTGCGTTTGCAAAAACGCTTGTTTGAATTAGAGACGGCGGTGGATGTGCGTGCTTTGTCTTTGATGCGCAACCGCCACGAGCGTGCCCCCGGCCTGCTGTTTGACCCGCTGGAGATGGACCAGTACAGCGAGCTGCACAGCACCTCGCACGCGCTGATGGAAGAAGCCAGCGATGCGCGCCTGCTGGCTACGCGCTTGGGCGATGAGATCGCGGCGCTGGCGGGTATGCAAACGCGCCAGCAAGTGCTGGTGCGCGATTTGCAGCATGAGATTTTGAACACGCGCATGACCGAGGTCGCATCGATAGAGTCGCGCTTGCAGCGCAATATCCGCACCACTTGCCAAGCCACGGGCAAGCAAGCGATGTTGGAGTTGGTGGGTGGCGAGACTTTGATGGACTCGGATGTCTTGAACCACTTGGCCGATCCGCTCTTGCACTTGTTGCGCAATGCGGTTGATCACGGTATAGAAACGCCGCAAGAGCGCCAGCGCGCGGGCAAGCCTGGCATGGGTTTGATACGCCTGATCTTCTCGCGTGTGGGGCAGCAGGTCGTGCTGCGTTGCCAAGACGATGGCCGGGGCTTGAATTTGCCGGCGATTCGCCAGCGCGCCCTAGAGCGCGGCCTGATCGATGCGAACCAAGCCTTGAGCGAGCAAGAGTTGGCGCGTTTGATTTTGATGCCGGGCTTTTCCACGCGCGCCAGCGTGAGTGAAATCTCGGGGCGCGGCGTCGGCCTAGATGTGGTGCGCGAATGGGTCGAGACCGTAAACGGCACCGTGCGCGTTGATTGGCAGCCCGACCAAGGCACGGCGATTGAGATGCGCTTTGCCGCTTCGCTCTCCACCATCCAGTCTTTGCTCGTGGGTGTAGGCGGCGCGCGCTTTGCCCTGCCCTCGGTGCAAATCGAGCAAGCGCTGCCGCATGGCGTGGGCGACTTGCGCCAGTTGGCCGATGGCAGCTTGCGCTACCAGCACCAAGGCCGCGAACTACCCGCTTATTTGATGGCGCATCAACTCGGCATTGCGGTGGATGGGGACAAGCCGCTGAACGCTTATGAAATCGTTTTGGTGCAAACCCAAGACTTGCGCTATGCCCTGGCGGTGGATGCGCTCTTGGATGCGCGCGAGCTTTTGGTTAAAGACCTGGGTCGCTTTAGCCGCTATGCGCGCGGCGTGGCGGGTTTGTCGATATTGGGCGATGGCGCGCTGGCGGTGAATGTGGATTTGATGGCGCTGCTGACGAAAAGCAGCAGCGCGGCGCTGCGCTATGCGCGCCGCATCGAGTCGGCGCAAGACAAGCTGCCGGGCGTGCTGGTGGTGGATGATTCGCTCTCGGTGCGCAATGCCTTGCAGCAATTGGTACACGACGCGGGCTTTCGGGTCGAGACGGCGCGCGACGGCCTGGATGCGATCGAGCGCCTCAAAACCTTCAAGCCGCAGTTATTGCTCACCGATTTGGAAATGCCGAATATGAATGGCGTCGAGTTGACCGCGCATGTGCGTGCGCGCGCCGACTTGCACGGCTTGCCCATCATCATGATCACCTCGCGCTCGCAAGACAAGCACCGCCAATTGGCCGATCAAGCGGGCGTGGACCAATACATCACCAAACCCTACCGCGATTTGCAGCTGCTAGAAACCATACGCGCCATCTTGGCACCCAAAGAAAATCTGGCCGCAGATGCTTGATTTTGCCTTTTCGGGCTATTTATAGAGCGATAATGCATATTATCGCCATGAAACCTGCCTGAGCAGCTATCAAAAACATAGTAAATACAATACTTTTAGGTTCTTCCTTTTGACTTCTCCTGATACCTCTATTGCCCCGCCCGCACCGCGCGGGCAAGATTTGGCTGCTTTGATGCAAGCGCTCGCGGTCGCGCTCGTGGCCATCCGCGAGGGCCGCTCGTGGACCCTGGCCAACGCGCAAACGCCCGCGCATCTGCATGCGGGTGTGCAAGCTTTGGGCTTTACCGTCTTGCGCCACTTGGGCCGTGCCCAAGCCTTGCGCGATGCGCTCGCGCCCAAGCCGCCACCGCCTATGGTGGACGCGCTCTTGTGCGCCGCGCTCGCGCTCTTGGTTGCTAAAGAAGCGCCCTACCCGCCCCACACTTTGCTCGACCAAACCGTGCAAGCGGCCAAGCTGCAGGCTGGCGCGCAAAGCCAAGCGGGTTTTATCAATGCCTGCCTGCGCCGCTTTTTGCGCGAGCGCCAAGCGCTGATGCAATACACCGACGAGGTGCCCAGCGCCCGCTGGAACTACCCCGACTGGTGGTTGGCGCGCCTGCGCCAAGACCATGCGCAAAAATGGCAACGCGTGGCGCAGCAGGGCAACCAGCCCGCGCCTTTGCAATTACGCGTGAACACCTTGCAAACCAGCCAAGCGCAATTGTTAGACGACTTGACCCAAGCAGGTGTCGCCGCGCGCGCCTTTGGCAGCAGTGGCTTAGAGTTGGAGCGCCATGGCGATGTGCGCCGACTGCCGGGCTATGCCGAGGGGCGTTTTTCGGTACAAGACGCCGCTGCGCAAATTGCCGCGCCTTTGTTGCTGGCGGGTTTGAGCGCGGGCGCTAGCCCCTTGCGTGTGCTCGACGCTTGTGCCGCGCCTGGTGGTAAAGCCGCGCATTTGCTGCAATACGCGGCCGAGCAGCAGTTGCCTATGGCATTGTGTGCGGTCGAGTTGGATGAGAAGCGCGCGGAGCGCATCAGCGAGAATTTGACGCGCCTGCAATTGCCAGCGGCGCAAGACACGGTCGAGGTCGTGGTGCAAGACGCGCTGCAATACGCCAAGCAAGCGCTAGCGCAAGGCGTGCAGTTCGATGCGATTTTGTTGGATGCGCCCTGCACCGCTTCGGGCATCGTGCGCCGCCACCCGGATGTGCCGTGGTTGCGGCGCGAGAGCGATGTGACGCAACTCGGGCGCCAACAAGGCGAGCTTTTGCGCGCGCTTTGGCCGCTGCTGCCTTTGGGCGGCCGCATGTTGTACTGCGTCTGCTCGGTTTTTCATGCCGAGGGCCAAGGGCAAATCGCGGCGTTCCTTACGCGCAACACCGACGCGCATTTACTGCCCTCACCGGGACATTTAAACCCCGGAAAAGGGGCGGTACAAACCCGAATACAGGACAATGAAGCTTCCGATGCCAGCTCTTCACCGCCGTCGGCGAGTGCCAGCTGGGAGTTTATTCATACCGTATCGCATGATGGCTTCTATTACGCTTTGCTCGAAAAACGCGCCCGCGTCCATCTGGACTCGGCCGCTGCTGCTGCAAGTGTGCTTTTGGATGACCATGCTCGCACTGTTTTGCGCGCCACTGGCCCACGCCCAAAACAAAACCCCTATCGGCGACCCACACGGCGTTGAGATCCGTCAGCTGCAAGTCGTGCGCAATGCCGACGGTTTGCAGCTCAACGCGAATATGCAATTCAAGCTGGGCGCAGCCTTGCAAGATGCGCTCGCCAAAGGCGTGCCGCTGCACTTTGTGGCCGAGGCCGATGTGCGCCGCGACCGTTGGTACTGGTACGACGCCAAAGTGCGCGTCGTGCAACGCACCATGCGCCTGTCTTATGCGCCGCTGACCAAGCGCTGGCGCGTTTCGGTACAAAGTGCCAGCGCCAGCGAGGGCGCCGATGTGAATTTGAGCATCAGCTTTGCCAGCCAAGACGAAGCCTTAGCTGCCATTAGCAATATTGGCCGCTGGCGCATTGCCGAGGCGAGCGAGCTCGATCCGAGCGAGCGTTACAACATCGAATACCGTTTTTATCTCAACCTCAGCCAACTGCCGCGCCCCTTTCAAATTGGGGTGAATGCGCAAAGTGAATGGAATATTGATGTCAGTGCCAATGTGCGTCCCACGGCGGGCGTTTAACTGAGCCTGCGCCACCGCCGCCCACATGTCGCGCTCTTTGTTCCTACGCAAATGGTTTAAAAAACGCCTACCCGCAGCACCTGCGCGGCATTGGAGCAGCTTGCCCGTAGTCTTGGTGATTACGGCCAGCGCGGTGCTGGCGGTGCTCTCGGTCTTGATTTTTTTGCTGCTCGTGGTGAGCCAAAACCAAGCTTTGTACGAGCGCTATTACGGCATTTTGTTCTACACCAACTTGGTCGCCGGCGGCTTGCTGCTCTTGGTCATTATTTGGGTCGTCGGGCGCTTGGGGCTGCGCTTGCGCAAGCGCAAATTTGGCGCCCGTTTGATGCTCAACTTGGCCGCCGCTTTTGCTTTGGTCGGCGTCTTGCCGGGCTTGGTGATTTATGGCGTGTCTTACCAATTCGTTGCGCGCTCGATCGAGAGCTGGTTCGATGTGCGCGTCGAGGGCGCGCTGCAAGCGGGGTTGAACTTAGGGGTGGGCACGCTCGACACCTTGGCGCAAGACTTGAGCAACCAAACGCGCGCGGCAACGAACGAATGGACGGAGTTGCCGGGCTATGGCTTGGGACTAGAGCGTTTGCGTGTCCAGCTCAACGCCAGTGATTTGCAGGTCTGGAATACCCAAGGCAAACTCATCGCCTCAAGCGGCGACACGCGTTTCGAGTTGCTGCCGCAGCGCCCCGGCGCCGAGGTGCTGCAAGAGCTTAATCGGCGCAGCGCCTTTACGACTATTGAGGGGCTAGATGATGCCGAAGCCGATGGCCGTGCCGACACTGGCCGTTTGCATTTGTGGGCCAAACTCAAAACGGGCGGCTATGGTCTAGATGAGCAGCGCCATATTTTGCATGTGACGCAAAAACTGCCGACGGAGCTGATGCGCAATGCGCTGCAAGTCCAAAGCGCTTATCGCGAATACAAAGAGCGCTCGCTCGCGCGCCAAGGTTTGCGCAGCATGTATATCGGTACGCTGACCTTGAGTTTGATTTTGGCTGTGCTGGCAGCGGTCTTGTTGGCGGTACTCACCAGCAGCCGCTTGATGCGCCCTTTGCTTTTGTTGAGTGATGGCGTGGCCAAGGTCGCCGCGGGTGATTTGCAGGCGCAAGCGTCGCGTGCGCGCTTGTTTGGTGCGGGCGATGAGCTGAGTGATTTGACCCAATCGTTTGCGCAAATGACGGTGCAATTGGCGGCCGCGCAAAATCGGGCACAGCGCTCGATGGTGGCGCTCGAAGGTGCGCGCACCTATTTGCAAACCATCCTCGACAACCAAACCTCGGGCGTTTTGGTTTTGAGCCAAGACGGCCTGCTCTTGTCCGTCAACGCTGGGGCTACGCGCGTACTGCGTGAACCTGTGGCGGCCTATTTGGGCCAGCCTTTGGCAGCAGTGCCCCATATGGCTGAGCTGGCCGCCAAAGTGCACGACTTGTTTGCGGGTTTGGGCGACAAGCAAAGCCACGGCGGCAGCCTGAGTGACCACTGGGAGCAAACCTTTGTGCTCGAACCCGATGGCGGCAGCGAGGGCGAAGACGCCAAGCGCGTGCGCACGGTGCTGGCGCGTGGCGCACTGTTACCCGCGACGGAACAAGTGCCTAACCCGAACAACGACGAAGGCGGCTTGGGTCCCGACTTCAGCTTGGCCTTTAGCGCCCACCCGGGTCAGCGTTTGCTGCTGGTCGATGACATCACCGCCATGGTCTCGGCCCAGCGCAGCCAAGCTTGGGCCGAAGTGGCGCGGCGCTTGGCGCACGAGATCAAAAACCCGCTCACCCCCATCCAACTCTCGGCCGAGCGTTTGCAGATGAAGCTGACGGGCAAGCTCGAACCGGTGGACACTGCTTTACTGGACAAATCGGTTGCCACCATCGTCAATCAAGTCGGTGCACTCAAGCGCTTGGTGGACGAGTTCCGCGACTATGCGCGCCTGCCCAGCGCGCACTTGCAAACTTTGGATTTGAATGCTTTGCTTTTAGAGGTCGCGCATCTTTACGCGCACTCTAGCGTGCCGGTGCAATTGCAATTGCTGGAAAACGCCCCTTTGATTTTGGGCGATCCGCAGCAGCTGCGCCAAGTGATTCATAACTTGGTACAAAACGCCCAAGATGCTGCGCAGAGCCGTTATGAGGCCGATCTTGCTTTGCGACAAAGCGGAGCAGATGCGCCCGCCAGCTCTTCGCTGCCAATTTTGGTGCCGCCTCTGGTGCAGCTGATCACGCAAATGGGCAGCAGCGGTGAGCGTTTGCGTTTGGTGGTGCGCGATAACGGCGCGGGCTTTCCCGAGCACATCTTGCGCCGCGCCTTCGAGCCTTATGTCACCACCAAAACCAAAGGCACGGGTTTGGGTTTGGCCGTGGTGAAGAAAATCGCGGATGAGCATGGCGCGCGCATCGACATCAGCAATATCGCGAGCAGCGCTGCTGAGGCTGAGACGGACGGCTTAGGGGCAAGCCCCGATGGAAAAAAAGCCGAAAAAGCAGCACAATCGCCAGCTTTGGCTGAATTTGCGGTTGGCGCACAAGTCACGCTGTCTTTGCCGCTAGCGCCCCTCTTGGCGCGTGGGGGCATAATCGCGGGATAATGGCGGCCTAAAGCCTACGCAAAGACAGGCGGCGCAAGCCACAAAAAACGCAAAACAGACCGGGTCGAGACTAGAGGGTGGTGAGGCAGTATGGCTAATATATTGGTAGTAGATGATGAGCTTGGCATTCGCGATTTGCTGTTTGAAATCCTGAATGACGAGGGTCACCATGTGGAGCTCGCAGAGAATGCGACGACTGCACGCATCGCCCGCAGCAAAGACAACTTTGATTTGGTGTTGCTCGACATCTGGATGCCTGACACCGATGGTGTGACGCTCTTGAAAGAGTGGTATTCCGCCGGTCAGCTGGCCATGCCCGTGATCATGATGAGTGGCCACGCCACCATCGACACCGCCGTCGAGGCGACGAAAATTGGCGCCCACTCCTTCTTAGAAAAACCCATCACCCTGCAAAAATTGCTCAAAGCCGTGAACGAGGGTTTGGAGCGCTCGATGCGCCAGCGCGCCTTCCGCTCGGCCATGCCGCCAGCGGCGGCCATGCGTTTGATGGGCAACCCTTTGCCCGTTGTCGTGGGGGAGCCGATTGCTGAAATGCACATCAGCCCGGCCCAAGTGCCGCAAGCACCCAGCAGTATGGGGCCGATGGCGAGCCAAAAGTTCGAGTTGGACATGCCGTTGCGCGAAGCACGCGATGCGTTTGAAAAAGCCTATTTCGAATTTCATCTGGCGCAAGAGTGCGGCTCGATGACGCGCGTGGCCGAAAAAACCGGCCTGGAGCGCACACATTTGTATCGCAAGCTCAAACAACTTGGCGTCGACTTGAGCCGCAGCAAGCGCGCGGCGAACGCCTAAAACACCAATGCCCTTATTTTCAAGGGAGTTTTTGCTGTTTTAAGCCGTCAAGCCTGCCTGAGCAGCTACTGTTTCAGTAGTGTTTTGGTCTGTTTGAATGTGGCTTCTAGGCCTTCCACAGCCGCAGAAAATAAAACTCGCTCAGGCTCAAGGCCAAGAGCATCAACAAATAGTAAAACATGGTGCTCGCGCCATTGAAGATGGCCAAGCCCAGCAAGCTAGCCGCGCTAGCGCCCAAGCCAGTGAGTAAGAGACGCGTCGCAAAGGGGCGCGTGCGCCGTGCCCGTGCGCGAAAAATCAATTGCGTGGCACTACAAAACAGCAGTGCCAAAGCCCAGGGCAGCAAAAAAAACTGCAACACATGGTTGGCGGTGGTCAGGGCAAGCGGCATAAACGGGTGCGTCGGTTGTGTGGTTTAAAAAAGCTCAAGGCAGCGCGGCGCTTTTGGGCCACAAGACCCACAGCAGCAAACTTTGCTTGATGCGGTTGGCAAACTCGCCCGCCTCAGGCCCCGAGCCGGCGTAAAAGTCAGCCCGCACTGCACCGCGTATGGCACTGCCAGTGTCTTGGGCCAAGACCAAGCGGTGTATTTCGCTCGAGCCGGATGAGGAGAGCCAAACCGGGCTGCCATACGGAATGCTGCCCGGATCCACCGCGATTGAGCGCCCCGCGCTGAGTGGCACGCCTTGGGCGCCGCGTGGGCCTTCGGCGCTCGTTGCTGGCAGCGCTTCTTCTTTAAAAAACACCATGCGCGGGTTGCTCCAGGCCATGCTGGTGGCTTGCTCGGGATAGTCTTGCGCCCAAGCCTTGATGGCGGCCCAGGAGTAATTGCGCAAACTGGTGTTGGCAGCCAGCCAGCGCGAGACCGATTGATAAGGCTTTTGGTTGGTGCCGGCATAAGCCAAGCGCACCATGCGGCTGCTGCCATCGGCTTCTTGCAAGCGCAGCTGGCCCGAGCCTTGCACTTGCAAGACCAAAGGGTCAACCGGGTTGTCGAGGTAGGCAATGGCGCGCCCGCGCAGCGCCGCTTGTGCTTGGGGCAGCGTGTCGGCCTCTTGGCGCGAGTACCAAGGGCTGCGCGCCGACCAGCCTATGGGCGTGGCGTACAGGGGGTAGACAAAGCGGCCACCGGGCAGGCGCTGAGCCTGAAACACGGGCTCGTAATAGCTGGTCAGCATGCCGCGCACCTCGCCCTGCGTGTTTTCGATGCGATAGGGTTGCAAATGCGCTTGCAGCCAAGCGCGTTGCTCACGGGCATCCGCAATGGTGAGGGCGCGAATTTGCGGGCACAAGCTGGCGAATGCCGCCAAAGGGCGGCTGCAGCTGTAAACCCAAGCGCCCCAAGCTTGGCTGATATCGTCGTCAGCAAAGCCAGGCAAATCAGCCCAATTGGCGGCAACCCAGCGGCTGCTGCCATCCAGTGCCGGGTAGCTTAAGGGTGGCGGCGTTGGCGTGGGCGGCACGGAGGGGCGAGGAGGCGTCGAGCAGCCCGCTATCATCAGCACTGCACTGCAACCGATCGCAGCCCAACCCCTGTGGAGCCATGCCATGATGATTCTTTTCCTCGAAGCCTTGGGCGCATTGCTCATATTTGTCTTCATTATTTGGTGGACGATGTTCTCGGGGCGAAAAAAAGGCGAATTGCCCAGCGCGACATCGAATCCGAAAGCGGAACTGCCGCAGCCAGTAAAGCCTGAAAAAACAGACGCCAGCGGCAACAGCGCTTGATTGTAGTAGAGCCATGTTTCTAGGCTTCTCGCCCCTGCTGCGCCGCGTTTGGGCGAGTGTGCCCACCCAGTGTTTGTTTTGCCAAGCCTGGCCGGTGGAGGCGGCGGTTTGCGCGGCTTGCGTACAGCAGCACCTGCGCCCGGCAGTGCGCTGCGCTTTGTGTGCTTGCCGTTTGCCGCCCGAGCTGGGCGACAGCATGTCGGCCGCCGCTGTGTGCGGCGCTTGTGCGCACACGCCGCCGCCTTTGTGGGCTTGCACTGCCGCGCTGGACTACGAGCCGCCTTGGGCGGGGCTGATCGGGCGCTGGAAGTTTCACGAGCAAGCGGCGCTCGCCTCCTTTTTGGCAGCGCGTTTGCTGGCGCACAGCAGCGTGCGTGATCTTTTGTCGCAGGTCGACGCTATCATCCCTATCCCACCCAGCAGCGCCCGCTTGCGCCAGCGCGGCTATCACCACACCCTGATGTTGGCGCGCGCTTTGTGCGCCCAAGTGGAATGCCCGCCGCCGATTTGGCCGCAGGCTTTGCTGCGCCTGCCGGGCAAAGACGAGCTGAGCCAGGCCAAGCGCAAGCGCAGCGAACGCTTGGCGCAGATGAAAAATGCTTTTTTGCCCGCGCCCGCCACAGCGCCACTGCTGCGCGGCGCGCGTATTTTGTTGCTCGACGATGTCATGACCACAGGCGCGACGCTCTACAGCGCGGCGCAAGTCTTGCAGCAAGCTGGCGCTGAGCAGGTCTGCGCAGCTGTCGTGGCACGCACGCCTTTGCTTAAAACAGAGGCAAAAACGGCCAAGAAGGACGAGTGCAAGCATTAATTCGGCATTAAATCCTTGTTTTAAGCGGCTAAATCTGCCTGAATAGCTCCTTTATTCATAGTGCTTTTGCTTGCAGATGCGTGTATTTGGCGCGGCCACTTGGTGGCCGTTTTCCATACGGGTAATTTCGTAGCGGCAGCACCCAAAGGCGCGCAGGATTAGGGGCACAATTAGCCCTTTGTGCGTCCGCGCAAGCCCTTGCTTTGCCCGTGGGCGCGCTAGTGGTTAGCTAAATACAAGATCGTGGGACTTATGAGCGAGAAAAAAGTAATTAAAAAGGCGGTTTTTCCGGTGGCGGGTTTGGGCACGCGCTTTTTGCCGGCCACCAAATCCATCCCGAAAGAGATGCTCACCATTGTGGATCGCCCCATCATTGACTACGCCGTGCAAGAGGCGATCGAGGCGGGTTGTGAAACGCTGATTTTCATCACCGGCCGCCACAAGCGCGCGATTGAAGACTATTTCGACAAAGACCGCGAGCTCGAAGCCGAACTCAAAGCGAAAAACAAACTCGAAGCGCTGGCGCGCGTGCAAGGCATCATTCCGGCGCATGTGAACTGTGTCTACATTCGCCAGCCCGAGCCTTTGGGTCTGGGGCATGCCATTTTGCAAGCGCGCCCTTTGATAGGCGAGGACGAACCTTTCGCCGTGCTCTTGCCCGATGACTTGATCGATGGCAAAAGCTGCGGCGTCATGAGCCAAATGGTTGAAGCCTTTGGCCAGCAGCCGGGCAATATTTTGGCGGTCGAGCAAATCGACTGGGCGCAAGTGCACCAGTACGGTGTGATTGCGCCTAAAAGCACCGAAGGGCGTTTGATGCCCATCAACGGCATTGTGGAAAAACCCGCCCGGGCTGACGCGCCGAGTAACTGGACCGTGGTCGGCCGCTATGTGCTGATGCCCAGCGTGATGGACGAACTCACGCGCTCAAGCCCTGGCGCTGGCGGCGAAATCCAACTCACCGATGCCATTGCGCGCAGTTTGGCCAGCACACCGAGCTTTGGCTTTGCTTTCAATGGCCAGCGCTTTGACTGCGGCAATAAAAAAGGCTTTTTGGCCGCCAACAACCATT
>CAZUUN010000022.1:0-11591 GCA_964622735.1 uncultured Burkholderiaceae bacterium
TCATCAGCCACCGCTCGGGCGAAACCGAAGACAGCACCATTGCCGACATCGCCGTTGGTTTGAACGCGGGCCAAATCAAAACCGGCTCTATGAGCCGCTCAGACCGCATGGCCAAATACAACCAACTGCTGCGCATAGAAGAAGACCTAGGCGGCACGGCGGTTTACCCAGGGCGCGATGCTTTCTACAACTTGAAGTAAGCAACACACCCCGCATACAAAAAAACGGCCTTCAAAAGCCGTTTTTTTATGCATTTTTAGGGTTTTAGGCCACCAAACCTACCTGAGCAGCTATCTTTTTAGACAAGCACCTTCCTATCCAATCACTACTTGCAGCCCTTAGCGGAGATGAAGCCGATGCGCAGTATTACCGACAGGGTGCGCCATGCCCTCGCGTTTGAAATCATCGGCTTGGTGATTTTCATCCCGCTTTTTTCCTGGCTTTTGCAAAAAAATGTCAGCGAAATGGGTGTGCTAGGCGTGGTTTCCGCCTTTACTGCCACCAGCTGGAACTTTATTTACAACTGGGGCTTTGATCTGGCCATGCTACGCTGGGCGGGCACGCTGCACAAAACCGTGGCTGTGCGCGTGCTGCATTCCGTGCTGTTTGAAGCGGGGCTGATCGTCTTGCTCATCCCCTTTATCGCTTGGTATCTGGACATCAGCCTGTGGGCGGCGCTGCTGATGGACATCGCCATCGTCGTGTTTTATCTGGTCTATGCCTTCTTCTTCAACATCGCGTATGACCGTGTGTTTCCCATTCCAGACGCTAATAAGCGGTAATTGATGAAAAATATTCAATTTGCTTACCCTTCAGCCAGCTAGGAACTTGGCTTGCGCCAACGAAGCCCGGCACCAACCACAGTCTCAAAAAGCCAATTTCAAGTATGAAATCGGCATATTAAGCCGTTAAACCTGCCTGAGCAGCTATGAAATAAATAGTGATCTGCTGACAGCAATCTGTCGCAAAAACCGCCTATATTCACTGCTAACGATGCGGGCGAGCACGCCCGACTAGGCACAACAAGAAGGACTGAAGACGATGACGACACCCTATGCATTGATCACTGGCGGCGCTGGCGGCTTGGGCGGCGCGATGACCCAGCTCTTGTTAGACAAAGGCTGGCATGTTTTCGTCGCCGATTTTGACGCGGGCGCGCTCGCCAAATGGCAAGGCCACCCGCAAGTGAGCACTTTGCAGGTGGATGTGACCGATAACAAAAGCGTGGCCAAGGCGGCCGCTTATGTGGGCCAAGTGACGACGGAGCTGGACGCGGTAATCAACTTCGCGGGCATTATGGCGGTCGGCTCTTTGGTCGAGATGCCGCCCGAGACCATCGCCCGCATTCTGAATGTGAATGTGATGGGCACGGTGCATGTGAACCAGGCGTTTTTTCCGCTACTCAAGCGCACGGGCAAGCGGGCGACTTCGGGGCGCATCGTCAATATCAGCTCTGAGACGGGTTGGGAGACGACCGCGCCCTTCAACGGCCCCTACAGCATGAGCAAGTTCGCGATTGAGGCCTATACCAACGCCCTGCGCCGCGAGCTGCAGTTGCTGCACATACCGGTGATCAAGATTCAGCCTGGGCCGTTTAAGACCGAGATGACAGGCAGCATCAGCCGCGTGTTTGCCCAAGCGATTGCGCAGTCGCCCACTTTTGGCAGCTATATCGAGCGCCTAGGCGCGATGGGCGCCGACGCCGAGCAAAACGCGAACCCGCCGCAGCTCTTGGCTGAGGTGATTTATGGTGCTTTGAGCAGCCGCAACCCGCGCGCCAATTATTCGGTTAAGGCCGATGCGATGCGTGCCGTGTTGACCTATCTGCCAACGCGTTTGGCTGACTGGATTTTGTACCGCGTGTGCCAGCCTAAATAAGCCGCGTTTCAAATCACCAATCTCATCCCAATTTTTATTATTTGCTGCGCCCCGCGCGCCACACACACGCCTGCATGAGCCATCGCAATAGCTTTCAAGAACTTCGGCGCTTGCCCGAGACCGATACCAGCGCGGCTGAGGCGCTGCGCGTGCTGGTGCGCGCTTGCCGCCCCACGCGCGGCAGCGACCCGGTGCGCTGCGCCGAGCAGTTTGACGCCGTGATGAAACTGCTCGAGCGCGAGCCCAGCCTGCGCACCAAGCTGCAAGAGGCGTTTGCGCAGCTGTTGCAAACGCCACAGCAAGTCTCGCTCTACGCTGAGGTGGACACCCCGCCCGAGCGCGGCATCACGAGCGAGGCAGCGCGCCGCATCGCGCACAGCATTTTGCCTATGCTGATCAACCCGCAGCGCTTGCGTGATGTGCTGCTAGAAGTATTTGACCAACGCAGCGACGCCGAGTGGGTGAGCGCGGTGGACGACACGCTTTGGCTGAATTTGGCGCACATGCTGCTGCCCGCGCACACGCTGCCAGAGGCCAGCGCCACCCGCTTGCCGCATCAGCTCGAAGAGATGCTGGACGCGATACAAATCCTCTCGCTGCGTATCGCCGCTTATGGCCTCGACGACGAGTTGGGCCAGCTCGACCCGAGCTTGCTCGACAACGATTCAGCTTTTACCGCGCAGCAAATCGAATGCCTGCGTTGGCTCAAAGACTACCGCCGCCAGTGGCTGGCACTCAACAGCCAACCCGCCGCGCAAGCCGAGATCGGCCCCACGCCCGATGCCAAGCACCTGTTGGTGCTGTGGGACCAGTGCAGCGCTTTGGTCGATAAACTGCACCGCCGCGCCAGCCGCGAGGGCACGAGCATGCACCTGTCGCAGCTGCTGCACGGCTTGCGCCAGCGTTTGCGTCGCCTAGAGAATTTGCAGCAAGTGGTGATGCTGCACCTGCACCCGCCAGCGGCCGATGTGGTGCTGAACGAGGTGCATATTCAGCTGTTTAAAACGCTACTCGAAGACCAGTCGGGCCGCAACAGCGTGCGGCATTTGGTCAGCAGCGTGGGCCAGACTTTGGCGCTGCGCGTGACCGACAACGCGGCGCGCTCGGGCGAGCACTACATCACCGAAACACGCAGCGAATACATGGCACTGTTTCGCAGCGCCTTGGGCTCAGGGCTGATCATCGCGCTGATGACGCTGGACAAAATGGCCATCTTGGGCCAACACCTGCCGCCGCTGACGGAGGCGGTCTTGGTCTGCCTGAACTACGGCTTGGGTTTTGTGCTGATTCATATGTTGGGCGGCACCGTGGCGACCAAGCAGCCCGCCATGACGGCGGCGGCCATCGCCAGCGCGCTGAGTAACACAGCCAACGACAAAAAAATGAACAACTTGGCCGAGCTGATTGCGCGCACCGTGCGCAGCCAAATCGCCGCCATCATGGGCAATGTGGGCTTGGCGATTCCTAGCGCGGCCGCTATCAGTTATTTATTGCTGTATTTCACCGGCACCATGCCCAGCGATGCCAGCGGCAGCCAGTATTTGCTGGAGTCTTCGCACCCTTTCCTATCAGGCGCGATTATCTTTGCCGCGATTGCAGGCGCTTGCTTGTTTTTGTCAGGCGTGATTTCAGGTTATTACGACAACCTCAACGCCTACAACCGCATCCCTGACCGCATTCGCCAATGGGGGCGCAAGCACCCGCGCCTGCCCGCAGCAGCGATCGAAAAATTCGCCGCCTACATCGACGAGCACTTGGGCGCGCTCATGGGCAATTTGCTCTTTGGTTTTATGTTGGGCGGGGTTTCGTCCTTGGGTCACATGACCGGTCTGCCCTTAGACATTCGCCATGTGGCATTCTCATCAGCAGGTTTGGGCTACGCTTGGGCGGGTTACGACATGAGCCCGCCCTGGGCGCTGTTTGCTTGGGCCAGCCTGGGCGTGGCACTGATAGGTTTGACGAATTTGCTGGTGAGCTTTTTCTTGGCACTGTGGCTGGCGTTTAAAACCCGCCGCTTAAGGCCCAAACACTATAAAAACCTGGTGCAAGCCCTGCGCCAGCTCTGGCGTGAAGATCCAAAAGTGTTTTTTCTACCCCCAAAAAACTAGGCTTTTGTGCCATCAGGCAAGAATAGGCGCAATCCACTCGCTTGAAAAATGAAACCCCAGCCCAAGCTGGGTAAAATGATTGGGTTTTGCAGCTTGCGCGGCTGCATCCCTTATTTTCGGTATTGATCATCACAAGAAAGCGCGTAGCCAGGCTCTTATGGGGGCATGGCGCGTGTATTAGTCCATGGTAACAAACGTCTTAGCCAAAATTTTCGGTAGTCGCAACGAGCGCTTGCTCAAAGGCTATCGCAAAATTGTTGAAACCATCAACAGTTTTGAAAGCACTCTAGAGCAGCTAAGCGACGCCGAGTTGCAAGCCAAAACCCCAGCGTTTAAAGCGCGTTTGGCCAATGGCGAGACGCTCGACGAAATTTTGCCCGAGGCTTTTGCTGTGGTGCGCGAAGCCTCGCGCCGCGCTATGGGTATGCGCCACTTTGATGTGCAAATGATAGGCGGCTTGGCGCTGCACCAAGGCAAGATTGCCGAGATGCGCACCGGCGAGGGCAAGACCCTGACCAGTACTTTGCCGATTTACCTCAATGCTCTAGCAGGTAAGGGCGTGCATGTCGTCACGGTGAACAACTACTTGGCCGCGCGTGATGCGCAGTGGATGGGCAAGCTCTACAACTTCTTAGGCTTAACGGTGGGCAGCAACTTGCCTGATATGAGCCAAAGCGAGAAGCAAGCCGCTTACAACTGCGACATCACCTACGGCACCAATACCGAATACGGCTTTGACTACCTGCGCGACAACATGGTCTATGAGGCGGCGCACCGCGTACAGCGCGGCCTGCACTACGCCATCATCGATGAGGTGGACTCGATCCTGATCGACGAGGCGCGCACGCCGCTGATCATCAGTGGCAGCACCGAGGACGATGTCAGCATCTACCCGCGCATCCAAGCGCTGGTGCATTTGCTTAGCCGCCAAGAAGGCGAAGCCGACCCCGTAACGGGCTTGGGCGTGACCAAACCGGGCGACTACACGGTCGACGAAAAAGGCCGCACCATCCACATCACCGACCAAGGCCACGAAAAAATCGAGCAAATTCTGCGCGACGCGCAGCTTTTGCACGAGGGCTCCTCGCTCTACAGCGGTGCCAACATCATGTTGGTGCACCATGTCACGGCCGCGCTGCGCGCCAAGCATTTGTATTTGCGCGACCAGCAGTATGTGCTGCAAGACGGTGCGATCACCATCGTGGACGAATTCACGGGCCGCCTGATGCCCGGACGCCGCTGGTCTGAGGGCTTGATGCAAGCCATCGAAGCCAAAGAAGGCGTAGAGATTCAGCCTGAGAACACGGTGATGGGCACCATCACCTTCCAAAACTATTTCCGCTTGTTTGAAAAACTCGCCGGTATGACGGGCACGGCCGATACCGAAGCTTACGAGTTTCAAGAGATCTATAAATTGGAGACGGTGGTCATTCCAACCAACCGCCCCAATTTGCGCGTCGACGAACAAGACCGCATTTACAAAACCACGCAAGAGCGCTACAAGGCGGCGATTGAAGACATCCGCGAATGCCATGGCCGTGGCCAGCCGGTACTGGTGGGCACTAGCTCGATTGAAAACTCGGAACTGATTTCGACACTCTTACAACAAGCAGGCCTGCCACACGAAGTGCTGAACGCCAAACAGCACGACCGCGAAGCCGACATCATTGCCCAAGCCGGCCGAGCTGGGTCCATCACCATCGCCACGAATATGGCGGGTCGCGGTACCGACATTGTGTTGGGCGGCAGCATAGAGAAAGACCTCGCTGCGATTGAAGCTGATGAGACGCTCGACGCGGGCAGCAAAGCCGCACGCATAGCCGCACTGCGCGCGCAATGGCAGTTGGCCAACACGCAGGTGAAGGAGCTGGGCGGTTTGCGCATCATTGCGACTGAGCGCCACGAATCACGCCGCATCGACAATCAATTGCGCGGCCGCTCAGGCCGTCAGGGTGACCCGGGCTCTTCACGCTTTTACCTCAGCCTCGAAGATCCTTTGATGCGCATTTTCGCTGGCGACTTGGTAAAAAACTTCATGACGCGCTTGAAGATGCCCGAGGGCGAAGCGATTGAAGCGCCGATGGTGACCCGCAGCATCGAGAGCGCGCAGCGCAAGGTCGAAGGCCACCACTTTGATGCGCGCAAGCAATTACTCGAATACGATGATGTCGCCAATGACCAGCGCCGCGTGATTTACGAGCAGCGCAATGCCATTTTGGATTTACCCTCGCTGACAGAGCAAATCGCCAGCCTGCGCGAAGGCTGCTTCAACGACTTGGTGCGTTTGTATGTGCCCAAAGACAGCGTCGAAGAGCAATGGAATTTGGCCGATTTGGAACAGGTTCTGCGCGAAGAGTGGCAGCTCGATGTGCCGTTGCGCGCAGCAGTCGAAAAATCAGACTCGATGGAAGACGAGGACATCGTCGCCCTGGTGCAAAAAGCCGCCAACGATGCCTTCCAAGCCAAGCTAGACCAAGTGCAGAGCGAGCAATTCCACCACTACCAGCGCATGGTCTTGCTGCAGACGCTGGACACGCACTGGCGTGACCACCTGACCGCGCTCGACCACCTGCGCCAGGGCATACACCTGCGCAGCTATGCGCAAAAACAACCCAAGCAAGAGTACAAACGCGAAGCCTATCAGCTGTTTGGGCAAATGCTGGGCCGCGTAAAAAACGATGTGACGCAAAACCTGATGACGCTGCAACTGCAATCGAGCGAACAGTTCGAAGAAATCGCTAGCCAAATCGAAGAGCGTGGCGAGCAGATCAGCAATGTAGTTTTCAGCGCCCCTGACGAAAGCGGCACGGCCGAGGAAAAAAGCGTGCGCGAAGCGCTGTTTGCGCCGGTCAGCTTGCAAGAGCGCACGCCCGAGCAGATGTATATGGCGGGCCGCAATGAGCCCTGCCCTTGCGGCAGTGGCAAAAAGTTCAAGCAATGCCACGGCAAGCTGAACTAAAAGAATAAAACCCAAGCGCTGCTTGGGTTTTTTCTGTGCTGTTCAGCAATCGCCTCGAGTGCAATAATCCGCCCATGTCCCTTCACCAGCGCCTGCACCGCCTGATCACACGCGCACCGGCTGCGCCCGCGCAAGAGCTGCACAGCAAAACCATCATGGTCACGGGCTGCGGCCCCGACTCCATTGGTTTTGCCACCGCTAAATTGTTGGCGCAGCGCGGCGCACAACTCATCATCAGCACACGCCAAAACAGCGCGGCCAGTGCAGCGGAGATTGCCCGTGCGGCGCAAGTGCCAGCAGGCCAAGTGCAAGGCGTGGATTTGGACTTGCTCGATAGTGCGTCCGTGCGGCAATGCGCGGCCCAGGTGCAAGCGCTGTGCCCACAACTCGATGTATTGATCAACAACGCGGGCATACACCTCGATTTATTGCGCGAGCACAAAAACCCGCAGCAAAGCGTCGATGGTGAAGAAATCCATTGGCGCTGCAACTATCTGGGCACGGCACATTTGACGCAAGAGCTGCTACCGCTGCTGCTGGCCAGCGCTGCCAAGACGGGCGATGCACGCGTGGTGTATGTCGCGTCGATGCTGCACCAGAAGGGCAAAAACGAGCAACTGTTCACGCCGCCCGCGCAGCACGATTCGTGGGTGAGCTATGGCAATTCCAAACTCGCGCTGCTGCACCATGCGTTTGAACTGCAACGGCGCTATTCGGCTCTAGGCTTGCAAGCCTATGCCTTGCACCCCGGCGCGGTGTTTACGCAGGTGGCGAACAAGGGCTTAGCGGGTCATGCTTGGATAGGCGCTATCCGCCAGCGCTTTGCTTGGCTCGAATCTTTGTTTTTGCTCACGCCCGAAGAGGGCGCGCAAACTTCGATTTATTGCGCCAGCGCGCCGCAGTTACTAGGCGGGCGTTACTTCAGCGCTTGCCGAGTAGCGGCCCACCACGCCGATGCCGATGACGCCGCAGTGGCGGCGCGGCTGTATACAGAAACACTGGCTCATTTGGATCGTTTATGAGTTTATTTTTGGCATTTTTAATAGTCAAATCGGCATTTTAAGCCGTCAAACCTGCCTGAGCAGCTATTAAATCAATAGTCACTAAGCTTATAGTTGCCTCTTTTATCCACCCCTGATCGAAAGCTCTACACCATGCCTCTCTACGCTTTAGACGCACTCAGCCCACAAATTGCCGCCAGCGCTTGGATCGCGCCCAGCGCCAACATCATTGGCGATGTGGTCTTGGGTGAGCAGGTCAGTATTTGGTTCAACACCACGCTACGCGGCGACACCGACCGCATCAGCATCGGAGCGGGCAGCAATATTCAAGACGGCAGCGTCTGCCACTGCGACCCGGGCGCGCCTTTGACTGTCGGCGCCAATGTCACTGTCGGCCACAAAGTCATGCTGCACGGCTGCAGCGTGGGCGACGGCTCGCTCATCGGCATCGGCTCCATCATCATGAATCACGCCAAAATAGGCAAAAACTGCATTGTGGGTGCGGGCAGTTTGGTGACCGAAGGCAAAGAGTTCCCCGACAACTCGCTCATCATGGGCGCGCCGGCTAAGCTGGTGCGCACGCTCGATGCGGCGGCGTTAGAGAAGATGAAGAACAACGCTAACAACTACATCAAAAACGGGCAACGCTATGCCCAAGGTTTGTGCGAACTGTGAGCCCAGCGCCTAGCCTAGAACTCGCCCTGCAATGGGCTGTTGGCCTGGGGCTGGCGCGCATTGATGCGCAAATGCTTTTGCTGCACAGCGTGGGGCAGCCCACGCACCAGCGCGCTTGGCTCATCACCCACGACCGCGATGTGCTGAGTAGCCCTCAATGGACTGCTTTTCAACTCGCTTGCGAGCGCCGCGCCGCGGGCGAGCCTGTGGCCTATATCACCGAGCGCAAGGCTTTTTTTGCGCTGGACTTGCACATCACCCCATCGGTACTAGACCCGCGACCCGATACCGAAACCTTGGTCGAGTGGGCGCTCGAACTCTTAACGCCTGAGAGCCACGCCGCCGTGCTTGACCTCGGCACAGGCAGCGGCGCGATTGCCTTGGCGCTAAAAGCCCAGCGGCCACACTGCGCGCTGACGGCGGTCGATGCCAGCTTAGATGCGCTAGCCGTGGCGCGCAGCAACAGCGAAGGCCTGCACCTGCCCATCACCCTGCGCCACGGCAATTGGTTTGCGCCGGTGGCGGGTTTGCGTTTTGACTTGATCGTTTCGAACCCGCCGTATTTAGCGGCTGACGATGCGCACTTACCCGCGCTGCGCCACGAGCCGCTAGCGGCTTTGGTCGCGGGCGCGGATGGCTTAGACGACATTCGACACATCATTGCCACGGCGCCGCAGCATTTGCAGGCAGGTGCATGGCTCTTGCTTGAACATGGCTACGAGCAAGCCGCTGCCGTGCAGGCTTTGTTGCAAGCGGCGGGCTTTCGGCAACTCACCACTCGCGCCGATTTAGCGGGCCAGCCGCGCTGCACCGGCGGGCGTATGCCCTCAAGCGGCACCTCAAGTAGCACCTCGGACAGCACCCCTGCCCACGACTAAGGCTTCAGCGGCGCAGCCTGCGTGCCAACTGTGCATCCACTACAATAGGTGCACAGTATTTATGGCTTTATTTTCAATAAAATACTGCCCGAGCAGCTATGCAAAATATAGCAAAAAAATTCTTTCTCACTGACGGACTGATACCCATGAACCAAGCATCACGCAGAGCCAGCATTAGCCGCGACACCGCCGAAACCCAAATCACAGCCAGCCTGAACCTAGACGGCACAGGCCAAGCGCAGTTGGCCACAGGCATCGGCTTTTTGGACCACATGCTGGACCAAATTGCGCGCCACGGCCTGATCGACTTGCACATCCAAGTCGCGGGTGATTTGCACATAGACGGCCACCACACGGTGGAAGATGTGGGCATCTGCATCGGCCAGGCTTTTGCCAAAGCCTTGGGCGACAAAAAAGGCATCAAACGCTATGGGCACGCTTATGTGCCGCTTGATGAGGCGCTGACGCGCGTGGTGGTTGATTTCTCAGGCCGCCCTGGCCTGTTCATGAATGTGAAGTTCACCGCCGCCAGCATAGGCGCGATGGATACGCAGCTGTTCTACGAATTCTTCCAAGGCTTTGTGAACCACGCCTTCGTCACCTTACACATCGACAATTTGCGCGGTGAGAACGCCCACCACCAAGCCGAGACCATCTTCAAAGCCTTTGCCCGCGCGCTGCGCATGGCGCTCGAGTACGATCCGCGTGCGCTGGAGCAAATTCCGTCTACTAAAGGCAGCCTCTAAGGCGAGCGGCGAGCACCACTATGGCCAACATTCCCCAAATTTTGCACAAGTACCGCAGCATCGCGGTCGTTGGTCTGTCTCCCAAAACCGCGCGCACCAGCTATGCGGTGACGCAATACATGCAGCAGCAAGGCTATCGCATCATTCCCGTCAACCCTTTGGCTGCGGGCAAAACGATCTTGGGCGAGCCTTGCTACGCCACGCTGATGGAGGCCGCTGCCGCAATCGCCGCACAAGGCGGCGAGATTGATATCGTCAATGTTTTTCGCCGCAGCGAAGACATTCCGCCCGTGCTAGAGCAAGTCTTGGCCATCAAAGACCAAGTCAAACTCAAAGTGTTGTGGTTGCAACAAGGCATCAGCCATGCCGCCAGCGAACAAGCTGCTAGCGCTGCAGGTCTTGAGGTAGTGTCCGACGCTTGCATCAAAACCGAGCATTGCAGCGCGAATTTATAAGCGCGTAAGCCGCAGCACTTACTCGCTGCTGCTGTCCTCAGGCAAGCTGGCATCGCCCATGCGGCGCAAAATGGCGTTGGTGCGTTTGCGCAAATAGGGCGATTGCGGCGTTTTCTCAAAGCGGCGCGGTGCGGGCAGCATGACCGCCAAGCGGGCTGCTTGCTGGGGGCTTAAGCGGGCCGCGTCAACCTTGAAATAGTATTGCGCCGCCGCTTGTGCACCAAATATGCCACTGCCCCACTCGACGCTATTGAGGTAGATATCTAAGATGCGTTCTTTGCCCAAAATGGCTTCGAGCATATAGGTCAAGACCAGCTCTTGACCTTTGCGCGCCATGCTGCGCTCACCCGATAGAAACAAATTTTTGGCCAACTGCTGCGTGATGGTGGAGCCGCCCACGAGTTTGAGCGCGGGTACTTTGGCATTCGGGTTGCGTTTGAGTTTGGCCTCGATACGCGCTTGCGTGCGTTCATTGCGCTTGCGCGCTTTCTCTATTGCATCCCACTCCACACCGGTGTGGTTCACAAAGTCAGCATCTTCACTCGCAATCACGGCGCGGCGCAGATTGTCATGAATTTTCGCCCCACTCACCCCCTCTTGGTTCCAGTGGAACTCACCGCGCCCAATCAGCTCGTACATTTGCGCACGCTGAAAAGCAGTGGACTCGGGATAGACAAAACGCATGGCCGTGATGCGTGCCGCAAAATACAGCTGCAAACACACGAGCGCCAAAAAAGCCAAGACGAGCAAACGCCAGAGCGTTAAACGCAGACTCATACGCTCAATTCCGCCCGCAAGGTTTGCAGCACCGGCGCGGTGTCAGGGCGCAAGCCGCGCCAAAAATAAAAGGACTCGGCCGCTTGCTCCACCAGCATGCCCAAGCCATCGCGG
>CAZUUN010000022.1:11691-16727 GCA_964622735.1 uncultured Burkholderiaceae bacterium
GGTTGCGTATCTAACAAAGGGCCCAAGACGCCAGCAGCGGCGCCACCCGCACCCAGCAGCAAAATGCGTTTGTCCTGGAGCGTGAAGCCCGCGTTTTGCAGCACATCGCGTACCAAGCCGGTGCCATCGGTGTTCTCTAGCAGCGCGCCCGCTTCGGTGTCAAAGCGTATGGTGTTGCCCGCTTGCGCCCATTTGGCGCGTGGCGTTTTTTGCGGGCACCAAGTGTAGGCTTGCTCTTTAAACGGCACCGTGACATTGCAGCCCTTAACGCCGCGCGCTTGCAAATCACGCAAGACATTTTCAAAATCGCCTGGCCGTACCAGTTGCGATTCGTAGTTTATTTTTTGGCCGGTTTGCTGGGCAAACAAGCCGTGTATGCGCGGCGATTTGCTGTGTGAAATCGGGTTGCCCAAAACATAGTACTTGTCCATGGTCTTATTATGGCTCCAGCGTTGATGTTGACAAGTCTTGCGTGCTCGCGCGCAGATTGTCATCTCGTGTGAACTTGAAGCGCGTAGCCACCACCAAGACTTGGTATTCCTTCAGCATCGAGGGCGTGAAGGCGCCATAAGGCGCGCCCGCTTTCACGATCGTTTGCGCGATGCGGTCGAGCGCTTTGTCACCTGAGCTCTCTAACACCTCGGTGCTCTCGACGCTGCCATCGCTGCGCAAAGTAATGATCATGGTCAGCTCACCATAGATGCGCCGGCCATTCATCGTAGGAAAGTTGGTCGTGCCCAGATCCTCCACCTTGTCTTTGAACTGGGCGTAGTAATGTGCGTGCGAGCCGGCTTTGGTCGCGGGTGAAACAAAGCGTTTTTTCGGCCGCGAATTTTCTTCGTTGATGCGCTTTTCAATGATGCCCAACTGCTTGAGCAGCGCGCGCCGTTTTTGCTCTTCTGCCGCTGCTTGCGGATTGTTTTTTAACTCTTGCTGGGTGTATTGGCGCGCTTGCATCAAGCTGTTTTTGGCTTGGGTCAAGACTTGGATTTGCTCTTGCAGCATGTCCTGCATTTGCTTTTCCTGCAGCTCCATGTCTTGGCCCCACTCAGTCATGGCCGAAGCAGGCGCGGGCGACTGCGCCATCACATTTTTTTTATCGCTCTCGCCGCCGCCTTCTAGATTGTGCTGGGCGATGGCCTGCACCACTTTGGGCGCTTGTGCCGACTGCGCATTGACCAAGACCACCTCCAGCGGGCTGTCTTTGAAAATGCGGTCAAACTGGCCGCTGCTGCCAAACTTGACGGCCAGCAAAGCGGCGTGCAACAAAACCGAGACAACCAGGGTAAAACCCAAAATGCCCAGATTGCGGAGGTAGAGATAAAGAGCGTTCACAGCGAGAAATTATGCCGCTTAAGCCGCGCTTTCCGATGCAGGCGCAGAAGTTTCTGCGACGGGCGCAACTTCGTCGTCTGCAGCCAACTGCAAAGCGCCGGTCGGCTCTTCTTCCGTCTCGTCGTCGAGTTCGGTTTGCTGGCCATTGTCAAGGCGCGCCAAAACGGTGGCGGTCAGCTCTAGGCTGAGCAAATCGATCTCGCCGAGTTTGATGCGCACGCGGCTGCCTTTGGGCAGGCCATCGGCCCCAAACACTTGCAAGCTGAGTGGCAAATGCTCGGCACGCACCCAGCCACCATCGCGGAAGACCACGCCATCGAGTTCACTCACCGCGTTTTGCTGAATGTGGCGCAGGGTCCAAAAGCGCTCCATTTGCGCTTGGTAGGTGTTGTAGGCACTGTAAGCCTCATCAAAAGCGCTGATGATGGCAAAGAGCTGCGCGTCTTTGGGTTTGAAGGGCGCGAGCAGCGCCGCAGTCGCACCATTTTTAACCGCGGCAATGATCTGCCATTGGTTCAACAAATCCACATAACGGCGCAGCGGCGAGCTGCTCCACGCATAGGCCGACACCCCCAAGCCCGCATGTGGCAGCGGCTTGATACCCATGCGCACTTTGACCCCCGGCAACAAAGCCGCTTGGCTGCGATAAATGAGCGGCACGCCGATGCTGCCCAGCCACTGCCCCCAAGTGCTGTTCACCACGATGGCGCATTCGGCCACGATGGTATCAAGCGCCGAGCCGCGCTGGCGCTCGCTGATGAGCACGCGCTCATCGCCCACGGTGGTGGTGCCTGCGGCCTTGTCGAGCTTGAAGTTGTAGTCAGGCCGATTAAAGCTCTCAGGCTTGCCACGCTTGGCTTCGCGCTGCGCTTTCCAGTGCTGCGCCAATCGATACAAAAATGCTAGCTGCTCAGGCAGGTTTTGCAAGGCTAAAAGGCCTTTTTCTTCTAAATTTTTGGCTAAAACAGCATTGTCACCCGCCAAAGTCTCCGCGCTGACTAAACCTTCCAGCGCTTCGAGGCGCAAATTGGCGGCGATAGGCACGCGCTCAATTTTGGTTTGGGTGTCGAGTATCTCTAGGCTTTCGCTGTCTATCTTCAAATACAAAGACAGCGCGGGCCGCGCTTGCCCTGCGCCGAGCGTGTAGTCTTGCACCACCGCGTCGGGCAGCATGGTGATTTTTTGCCCTGGCATATACACGGTCGACATGCGCGCACGCGCCACCGCGTCCAGCGCATCACCCGGTTGCAGCGCCAAACCGGGCGCGGCAATGTGTATGCCCACGGTCACCAAAGCACGGCCTAGGCCCTGCACGCTCAAGGCATCGTCGATCTCAGTCGTGCTGCTGTCGTCGATCGAAAAGGCTTGCACCTCTTCGGCCAGTGGCAGCGCCTGGGCATCCATCGCAGGCGCTGGCAAGTCGGCAAAACCTGTGCCTTTAGGAAAGTGTTCAAACAAAAAACGCTGCCAATGGAAGTTGTACGCGCCCTCGGGCGTGGCTTGCAGCGCGCCCGCTTGCTGCAACAGTTCCAGCGGCGACAGCTGCGCCGCTTTTGCCGCCTGCGCCAGCGCTTTGTAAGGCGCGCCATTTTTATCGGGGCTGAACAAGAGTGGGTAGAGCTGCGCGGCTATCGGCTCGGGGCAAACGCCAGCTTGCAAGCTGGCTGCCCAGGCGTCGATTTGCGCGGTGATTTGTTTGCGTTTTTCGATACCTGCCAAAGCCAGTTGCAGCACCTCGCTGCTAGCTTTTTTAAATTTGTTTTTGCCTGCGCGCCGAAAGTAATGCGGCGCTCCGGTGAGTGCCAGCAAAAGCGCCAATTGTTCTTGGGCGCTGGGCTGGGCGCTGAAGTATTCGCGCGCCAAATCTAAGGCGCTGAATTCGCCCTCGGGTGCGAACTCCCAAGCCAAATCCAAATCCACTGCGGCGGCTGCTTCTAGCAGCGCAGGCTCGTCCAAACTGAGCAACTTTTCTTGGTTCAGCTCAAGCAGGACTTGTATGGGTTTGATTTTGACGCGCTTGCCGCTGGCGGTTTCGGCCTGCAAGCTGGCCTCGGCTTTGCTCATCAGGCGTGCTGCGATGAGTTTGCCGCTGTCTTCAAAGATTAATATCATGCCGATATTGTCCCACGCTATTAGCTCCCGAACGGGCGCCCAAGAGGGCTTTTCGCCAGCCCTTTACGCTCATCCTTTACCGCCAGTTCTTTCGACTGGCGCTTGTGGTCAATGGGCTTACTTGCGCGCGGGCGGCAAGTCGGTGCAAGTACCATGCGCGGCCTCGGCCGCCATGCCTATGGATTCGCCCAAAGTCGGGTGCGGGTGTATGGTTTTGCCGATATCGACGCAGTCAGCGCCCATCTCTATCGCCAGCGCCACCTCGCTGATCAAGTCGCCCGCGTGCGTGCCGACTATGCCGCCACCAACGATGCGGCCAGTCGTTCGGTCGAACAAGAGCTTGGTAAAGCCCTCGTCGCGGCCATTGGCAATGGCCCGGCCCGAGGCGGCCCATGGGAACAAGCCTTTGCGCACCGCAACGCCCTGCGCCGCCGCTTGCTCTTCGGTCAAGCCGACCCACGCGATTTCGGGGTCGGTATAAGCCACACTCGGAATCACGCGCGCATCAAAAGCGGCTTTCGCCAGTTTGTCATCACCCAGCAGCTCGCCCGCAATCACTTCTGCCGCCACATGTGCTTCGTGCACGGCTTTGTGCGCCAGCATGGGCTGGCCGACAATGTCACCAATAGCAAAAATATGCGGCACATTGCTGCGCATTTGCGCATCAACGCTGATAAAGCCACGCTCGGTGACGGCAACGCCCGCAGCCTCTGCCGCTATTTTTTTGCCATTCGGCGTACGGCCTACGGCTTGCAGCACCAAATCATAGGTTTGCGGCGCATAGGCCTCGCCTTGTGCATTTTTACCATCAAATTCAACAGTTATACCTGTCGAGCCTGCCTGAGCAGCTATGGTTTTAGTATTCAGCATGATGCGATCAAAGCGCGGCGCATTCATCTTTTGCCAGACTTTGACCAAGTCGCGGTCGGCGCCTTGCATCAGTCCATCTTGCATTTCCACCACATCCAGCCGCGTCCCCAGCGCTGAGTAGACCGTACCCATCTCTAAACCAATAATGCCGCCGCCAACAATGAGCATGCGCTTGGGTATGGCCGCTAGTTCCAGCGCACCAGTCGAATCGACCACGCGCGCGTCTTGCGGCATAAAGGGCAAGTGCACCGCTTGCGAGCCCGCCGCGATGATGGCGCGTTTAAAGCGCACACTTTGGCTCGCGCCCGTTAGTGCTTGGCCCGTGCCGCTGGTGGTTTGCACCTCTAACGTGTGGGCACTGCTAAAGCGCCCCAGCCCACGCAGCACGGTGACTTTGCGCATTTTGGCCATTTGCGCCAAACCGCCAGTGAGCTTGCCCACGACTTTGTCTTTGTAACTGCGCAAGCCATCCAAGCTGATGCTGGGCGCGCCAAAGCTGATGCCCGCAGCCTCGAGGTGCTGCGCTTGGTCCATCACCGCCGCCACATGCAGCAGCGCCTTAGACGGAATGCAACCCACATTCAGGCAAACGCCGCCGAGCTTGGCATAGCGCTCGACCAGGATCACGCGCAAACCCAAATCCGCCGCCCGAAAAGCCGCGCTATAGCCGCCGGGGCCGCCGCCCAAAATCAGCAGGTCGCAATCATCGGCATCCGTGC
>CAZUUN010000023.1:0-16464 GCA_964622735.1 uncultured Burkholderiaceae bacterium
TGTAGGTGGGTGCAGGATAATACGCCATGGCTGTATTAACTCTTTTAGATGCGCAATTGGCTTTTGGCCATGTTGCTTTGTTAGACCACGCGGATTTTTCGCTAGAAACAGGCGAGCGTGTGGGCTTGATCGGCCGCAATGGCGCGGGCAAATCTTCTTTGCTCAAAATTCTCGCGGGTCTCGAAAAACCCGATGACGGCAACCTGCAATTGCAAAGTGGCATGAGCGTGGTCTATGTGGCGCAAGAGCCTATCCTCGATCCAAACGCTACTATTTTCGAAGCTGTTCAGGCAGGTTTGGCAGGCACTATAGCCCTAATTGAGCAATATTCTCGGGGCGAAGGCGATCTCGAAAGCCTGCAAAGCCAAATCGAAGCCCACGATGGCTGGGTTTGGGAGCAGCGCGTGGGCGAAACGCTGGAGCGCTTGCAGCTCGATGGCGAGCGCGTGATCGGCACTTTGTCAGGCGGCATGAAAAAGCGTGTGGCTTTGGCGCAAGCACTGGTGGCGCGGCCTGATGTCTTGTTGCTCGATGAGCCAACCAACCATTTAGACCTAGAAGCGATTGTTTGGCTGCAAGAGCTATTGGTCGCCTTCCGTGGCAGCATTGTCACCATCAGCCACGACCGTGCTTTTTTGGATGCGGTGGCCACGCGCATTGTGGAACTCGATCGCGGGGTGTTGCGCAGCTACTTGGGCAACTTTGCCGCTTATGTGCAAAACAAAGACGAGCAGCTCAAGCAAGAAGCCGTCATCAACGCCAAAGCCGACAAATTGCTGGCGCAAGAAGAAATCTGGATACGCAAAGGGGTTGAGGCCAGGCGCACGCGCGCCGCAGCGCGGATTGACCGCTTGGGTAAATTGCGCAGCGAACATGCCGCGCGCCGCAGCGTGCAGGGCAGTGTGAACTTGCAAATTGACGCGGGCGAGAAAAGCGGCAAGTTGGTGGCCGAGCTGAAAGATGTGTGCAAAGCCTATGGCGGTCGCGTTTTGGTCGATGGTTTTAGCGCCAACATCATGCGCGGCGACAAAGTGGCGCTGATGGGCAATAACGGCGTGGGCAAGACGACGCTGCTGAAAATGATTTTGGGGCAGTTGGAGCCCGATAGCGGCACAGTGCGCACGGGCAGCAATATGCAAATTGCCTACTTTGACCAAATGCGCGATGCGCTCGATTTAGATGCAACGCTGGAAGACTTCATCAGCCCAGGTAGCGAGTGGATCGAGATCGGTAGCCAGCGCAAGCATGTGAAGAGCTATTTGGCTGACTTTTTGTTCAGCCCAGCACGCGGTGGCTCGCCCGTGCGCAGTTTGAGTGGTGGCGAGCGCAACCGCTTGTTGATGGCGCGTTTGTTTGCGCGCCCCGCCAATGTTTTGGTCTTGGACGAGCCGACCAACGACTTGGACATCGATACGCTGGAGCTGCTGGAAGAGCTGCTGAGCGAATACAAGGGTACGGTCTTTTTAGTCAGCCACGACCGGCGCTTTGTCGACAATGTGGCCACCAGCATCATTGCTTGGGAAGGCGATGTCAGACCTGGCCAATGGCGAGAGTACGAAGGCAATGTGGAAGACTGGCTGACGCAACGCGCCCGCAGCGCCGCGCTGCAAGCGCGTGAGCAGCGCAGTCATAACAAAAATGCAGCTGCCCAAGCTTTGAGTGAGAAAAACACCGTAGTTGCGCAGGCGGGCGCTGCGCCCAGCGCACCGGTTAAGGCCAGCGCCAAGCGCAAACTCAGCTACAAAGAGCAGCGCGAGCTAGACATGCTGCCGCCGCGCATTGCGGAGTTGGAGGCGGAGCAGGTCAAGCTGCAGCAAGAGCTGGCAGACGGCACGCTGTACGCGCGCGATGCGGCTTTAGCGGCTAAACACGCCGAGCGCGTGCTGCGCATCGACGAGGCGCTGCTGGAGTGCCTAGAGCGCTGGGAAACACTCAGCGCTTAACTTAATGTCTGATTAAGGCTTATTCTTAATCGGGCAAGAGTTAAAGCCAAAGATGGAGTAGGCGGGGCAAATGCCAAACAGCCCTGTCAATAAAGGCACCACGCCGATATAGCCCCACGCGCCGATATAAGGTGCGTCAAAAGCGGCTGCGGCGATCAGCGCGAGGCCAATGGCGACACGGAGGATGCGGTCTGGATTGCCGACATTGATTTTCATCTTGAGTCTCCTGGGGTGAAAAAATTGTTTTGAGCGTTCATGGCTGTGATGGCACGAAGACAAAGCGCGCCGTTAGGCGCCGCGCGCGTGGTGCTAAAAAATAAATCAAGGGCACCGCCACGCCATAAGCGTAGACAAAAGCACGCGCCCAGCGCAGGATAAAGTCGCTGGGCATGCCGACATTGAGCCAGGTGATGACGAAGGTCATGATGAAGACCATCATGGCACCCATCACAATAGAAAAAATCAGGTGGAAGTGTTTAGCTGGTAGTTTGTTCATGAAGCACTCCAAATAAAAGGTCTTTGTTTGATTGTATTTGTATTTGCGCAAATATGCAAATACAATCGAGGCATCCTTTAATTTTTAAAGCTTAATGTCTATGACTATGAAAGTAGAAAAAGTGCTGAAACCACAGGCGATCACCTCTATGCCCGATGAGGCGGTAGCGGATGTGGCTGCGTATTTTCGGGTCTTGGCTGAGCCTTCGCGCCTCAAGTTGTTGCAGGCTTTATGCGATGGCCGACGCAGCGTGGGTGATTTGACGGAGCTGCTCGACTGCAGCATGGCCAATGTCTCGCGGCATTTGAGTGCCTTGGCGCGCCAAGGTATGGTTGAGCGCGAGACCGAAGGCACCACGGCTTATTACAGCATTGCAGATCCGACCATTTACGCTTTGTGCGACTTGGTTTGCAAAGGGCTGTTAGAGCGCATGGAAGTCCAAAATACCCAGCGCAAAGCCTTGAAAAAGCATTTGGTTTAAAGGTCGCCGCAGGCTGTTTGGCTTGCATACTTTGATTTTGTAAAAGGAGCACAGAGATGGCTGAAAAAGATTACCCCGCAATCATTGCGCGCACTTCATCGTACTTGGCGCAATTGCGCAAAAGCATTCCTGAGACCACGCGCGGCTTTGGCCAGATGGCGCAAGCGGCAACTAAAGACGGCGTCTTAGACGCCAAGACCAAAGAAATGATTGCGATGGCGCTGGCAGTCGCCACGCGTTGCGATCCTTGCGTGGGCTTTCATGCGCAGACTTTGGTCAAGCTGGGCGGCACGCGCGAAGAGCTGAATGAGGTCTTGGGCATGTGCGTTTATATGGGCGGCGGACCTGCCTTGATGTATGCCGCAGAAGCACTGGCGGCCTTTGATGCGTTTGAGCAATTAGCGCAAGCGAAAGATGGCGTATCTGCTGCTTAAAGCATTTGCGTGCAGCTAGGCGCTATATGCGCCTTTTTAACGAGGAAAAATTCATGACAACCAGTGTCCACTTAGTCTGCCCAGCCTGTGGCGCGAAGAACCGCGTTGCCAAAGATGCGCTGGCGCAGCAAGTCAACTGCGGCAAGTGCCAGCACGATTTGTTAGAAGCCAAGCCGACAGAGCGCAATGACAGCAACTTTGCGCAGTACTTGGCCGGCACAGATTTGCCAGTGCTGGTAGACTTTTGGGCGCCTTGGTGCGGACCCTGCCGGGTGATGGCGCCGCAGTTTGAGTTGTCGGCCAAAATGCAGCCGCATATTCGCCATGTCAAGCTCGATACCGAAGCGAATCCGCAAACGAGTGCCGCACAAGAGATACGCAGCATTCCCACCTTGGCCTTGTTCCACCATGGCCGCGAGATCGCGCGCACCAGCGGCGTGCTGAGCGCGGCAGATTTGCAGCGCTGGGTGCAAAGTGAACTGGCTTAAAACTGGAGCTTGGGGCTGACTTTGCGCAGCACCCAAGTGTTGCCGCCCTCAATGTCGCCCTCGCGCTGCCAGCGGCTGGCATCGGACAGCTCGGCCTCGATGCGTGGCGCGCCCTTGGTGCCTTTCAGTCGCATATTCGAGCAAACCAGCACACCATTGGGCGCGAGCAATTCGTAGAAATGCCGCACCACAATCAGTGGTGGCGCGTGCCCATCAAAAAAGGCCAAGTCGTAGTGCCCTGTGGGCAGCGGCCCCAGCGTGTCCGCAAAAGAGCCTGCATGCAAATGGATGCGCTCGGCAAGCCCCAATTGCTGAAACAAGCTTTGTGCCAATTGCACATGCGTTTCTTCGCCCTCCAGCGTGTCTATGTGTGCGCTGGGGCAGGCGCTGGCTAGCAGCACGGCGGTGTAGCCTATGCCTGTGCCCAACTCCAAAATATGCTGGGCTTGCAGGCGCGCAGCCAATTCGTAAAGCGCGGCACCATCGCCAAAAGGGTGGGCGCTGCAAGCGTGTTGCACGCGGTGTGCTTGTGCCTGCGCAAACAGGGCGAGAAGTGCTGGAGTCATAGGGGCGAATCATAAAGTGTGTGGCGCACACATTGTGCTCAAGGCATTCTGTCGGGCTACTGGAATACTATGATTTAAATAGCTTCTCAGGCAGATTTGACGGCTTAAAACCTCTAAAACACTCTTAAAAATGGCATTGAGCACCTTGTTGGCTCTTTGGCTGCTGTAAATGGCAGGGATTCATCAGCCTCAAAGCAGCGCTTTGGCGCGCCCGCAAGGAAGCACTTTTTCGCTGGTTATAGGGCAAACCCTGACAGCCTTTTAGGCCTTGTCGGTCTGTACAGACGATGCAGATACAATTCGCTACTTGAAAATAGCAAATCCAGTTTTGGAAAAAATTGGCCGAGCTAGCAGCGACGAGAAATTGCCAGTTTGAATGCCAATGTTTTGCCGATGCGCCGGGGGCGCGGCATATAAGAGTTATTTGGAGACATTATGCGAATTGCAGTAGGCTTGGTTGTCACCGCCGTTGTGGGCGCGGCCGCCATATACGCTTTTTCAGAGCGACACAGTCCCCCTCTCGAGCCATCCATGCCTTTTGTGCAGACGATGCAAGTCAGCAGCTTGGCCAAGTCGAGTGCCGGCGTGGTGGCAGGTGGCGAACAAGGCCACATCTTTTACAGCAACGACGAGGCCAAGACTTGGCAGCAGGCGAGCTTGCCAACGCCACTGCGTTACGCCCAAATCAATGAAATCACTTTTGCCGATGCCAACGAGGGCGTGGCCAGCGCGCACGAAGGCGTGCTCATGCACACCACCGATGGTGGCAAATCGTGGGCTGAAATCCACTTCAACAAAGACGACGACAGCGCCATTCAAAGCGCAGCCAAGCTGCCCGATGGGCAGTGGTTGGTGGTGGGCGCTTTTGGCAAAGCCATGCGCACAGCCGACTTGGGCAAAACCTGGGAGCAAATACGCTTTGAAGGTTTGAACGATCGCCATCTGAACAAAATCATTCACAGCGCCGATGCGCAGCAATGGATGATTTTGGGTGAGGCGGGCACTGTCCTCAAATCATCGGATGGTGGCAATAGCTGGAACACCATTGTGCCGTTCTACAACGGCTCTTTCTATGGCGGCGTGCATTTAGGCGGCGATCGCTGGTTGGTCTATGGCATGCGCGGAAATGCCTACTACACCATGGATGGTGGCCTGACTTGGGGCAAGTCGATAGTGCCGCACAACTTCTCGCTGCTCGGGCATGCGCTGGATAAATCGGGTGCCATTTATTTGGTCGGTTTGAGTGGCACCATCATTCGCAGCAGCGACAGTGGTTTGAGTTTCGAAGAGGTGCGTCGCGGTCCCCAATCGGCCGTGCTGGCGCTGGAGGCCTTGAGCGATGGCAGTTGGTTGGCGGGTACTGAACATGGCATTCGCCATTACAGCGCCGACTTCAAATTGGACAGTGAACTCGCAGCGGCAGCGGCTAAACCGCAGACTGCACAAGAAGAACAAACAGGAGCCGCAGAATGAGCGATACCGTTACAGAACCACGCAACGCCCTTGAGCGCTATATCGCTTGGACAGCGCGCCAACTTATTCAGTGGCGCTGGATGTTGGCGATTGCTTTCGTCGCGATCACCATAGGTCTGGGTTACTCGGTTACCAAGCTGCGCTTTGATACCAGCTTTACGAAGTTTATTCCGCAAAACCACCCCTACATGTCGGCGTTCTTGAAGCATTTCGAGACCTTCTCGGGTGCCAACCGTTTGTTGGTGAATGTGCGTTGGAAGGGCGATGGCGACATCTACAACCCCGAGTACATGGATGTTTTGCGCCAAGTCACGGACGATATTTTCTACCTGGACCAGCAAGGCGTGAATCGCGCCTCGGTCACTTCGCTGTTCACACCCAATGTGTTCTACATCGAGGTCACTGAGCAGGGCTTCCAAGGCGAGGTCATCATCCCGTCTAACTTCCAACCCAATCAAGAGGGCATGAACAATGTGCGCTCGAATGTGGAGAAGTCAGGCCGCATCGGCACTTTGGTGGCGAATAACCTCAAAGGCTCGATGGTGCAGGCCGAGCTCATGGGTAAAACCAGCGAAGGCAAGCCTATTGACTATTTGAAGTTGGCTGCAAGTCTTGAAGACATGCGCGCTAAGTATGAAAAAGAGCATCCGAATATTTCGATTGAGATGGTGGGCTTTACCAATATCGTGGGCTCAGTCGCCAACGGTATTGGCGGCGAGAATGGCACCAAAATCTCTTTGATCTTGCAAGACAGCACGCTGACAAAGGCGCAAAAAACCACCCAAACCCTGCAATTGCTCGGCGAGGGTATTTTGAATCCGCTGAAATTAGGTGTGATTGGCTTCTTCATCACCGCCTTCCTGATCACCACGATTTTGCTTTGGGCTTACTCGCGTTCGCTCAAACTCACGGCCTTGGCCTTGTTAGTGGCCATGCTGCCGGTGATGTGGCTGCTGGGTATTTTGCCTTTACTCGGCTTGGGAGTTGACCCCATGTCGATCTTGGTGCCCTTCTTGATCTTCTCCATCGGGGTCTCGCACGCCGTGCAGATGACCAATGCTTGGAAGCACGAGGTCGCGCTGGGGCGTTCTTCTAAACAGGCATCAGAAAATGCCTTCCGCATGCTCGCCATACCGGGCACCTTGGCTTTGCTGATGAATGCCTTGGGTTTCGCCGTCATCATGATGATTGACATTCCTGTCGTGCACGAGCTGGGGGTGACAGCTTGTTTGGGCGTTTCGCTCATGATCGTGACGAACAAAGCGATCCTGCCTATCATCTTGTCGCATTTGAAGCTGGAAAAAGTCGCGCAAGAGCGCGACCCTGCGACAGAAGGCCGTCATCCTTTGTGGTGGTGGGTGTCGAGCTTTGCTGAGCGCCGCATGGCCACCGCTGCTGTGCTCGCCAGCCTGATCTTGCTGGGTTTCGGCACTTACAAAGCACGCGACTTGTTAACGGGTGACATCGGCTCGGGCGCGCCCGAGCTGCGCGAGACTTCGCGCTACAACCGTGACAATGCCTCGATTGCCGAGAGCTACTCGATCGGTATGGATGTACTGTCGGTTTATATTGAAACCAACACGCCTGATGTCGATGGCATGCCGAGCGATGCCTGCATGGACTGGGATGTGATGAACGCGGTGGATCAGTTTGACCTGCACATGCGCAATGTCACAGGCGTGCAGTCCGTCATCACCACTGCTTGGATCGCGAAGATCGCTTTGGCAGCCAACAACGAGGGCAATCCGCGTTGGTCTAATCTGCCACGCGCCGAGCGGCCTTTGGCAACGGGTGTGAAAGTCTCTATCCCTGATATGGGCTTTAACAATGAGTCGTGCAAAACCATCAACATGATGGTGTTTGTCAAAGACCACCAAGCCAGCACTTTGAAAAATGTGGTCGGCGAAGCGCAGAAATTCGTCAGCGAGTTTGAAGCGAAAAACCCTGAGCTGACCGCTCCGGGCAAAGGCAAAGTCAGCTTCCGTTTGGCTGGCGGCAACGCTGGTGTGGCTGAAGCGACCAATGTGGCGGTAGAGAAAGCCGAGAAGCAAATGCTGGCGGCGCTCTTCCTTACCATCATCGCCTTGTGCTTCTTGACCTTCCGCTCTTGGCGTGCCGTGGTTTGTATCATGGTACCGCTGACCATTGTTTCTATCATGTGTAATGCGATGATGGCGACGGTTGGCATAGGCTTGAAAGTGGCCACGCTGCCGGTGGTGGCGCTGGGTGTGGGTGTAGGCGTTGACTACGGTATTTACCTTTTCGAGCGCATCCAGCACGAGATCAAAGAAAACGGCTCTAGTTTGCGCATCGCCATCTACGAAGCCATGCGCCAGCGCGGCACAGCAGCCGTGTTCACGGCGGTGACCATGACCATAGGCGTTGCCACTTGGGCCTTCTCTGCTTTGAAATTCCAAGCAGACATGGGTATCTTGTTGGCCTTTATGTTCTTGGTGAATGTACTAGGCGCCATCTTCCTCTTGCCCGCCATGGCCTATTGGCTCAGGGTTGGTGAAGCGGGCAAAGACGGCAAACAAGTCTAAGCAAACGCCTTTAAAAGCCGACCCTCAGGTCGGCTTTTTTATTGTCTTGGCGCAAGGAAATTGCCACTTTTTTGCTAGACAATGGGTCGGGAGTCGAATCGCGTTTACACAGACTCAGACAGTGTAAAAATAAAGGAGCAAAGCAATGACGATAGATATTCGCAGCCTCGCGTATTTGGTGGCTGAAACGACGGATGTAGCGGCCTGGAAAAACTATGCCGAAAATGTAGTCGGCGCCATGACGGCGCCCACCGCCGAAGGCGGCCTGCATGTCAAAATCGACGAGCGTCAACAGCGCATGGTGATCCGCAAAGGCGACAACAACCGTCTAGCCGCCAGTGGCTGGGAAGTCTTGGGCCCTAAACAATTCGCTGCCGCCAAAGCGCACTTAGAGTCTAAAGGCGTGGCTTTTACTGCTGGCAGCAAAGAGGACTGCGCCCTGCGCTGCGTCCAAGAAATGATCGCCTTCAAAGACCCAGCGGGTAATGTGCTGGAGCTGGTGTGGGGCTTCAAATCCGATTTCGTGCATTTCAACTCGCCCGTGGGTGTGTCGCGTTTTGTGACCGGCGACCAAGGCATGGGCCATGTGGTCTTGCCGCTGGCCGAGCATTTTGCGGCGGGTAAAAAATTCTACGAAGAAGTCTTGGGCTTTGAAATGTCCGACATCATGAACTTCATGCCTGCCGGTCCCGATGGCCCGAGCCTGCCTATCCACTTTATGCATTGCCAAAATTCGCGCCATCACAGTTTGGCGATTGCGGCAATGCCCTCAGCTGCGGGCTGCATCCACATGATGTTTGAAGTGCCGGATATGCCCGAAGTAGGCCGCGCCTACGACCGCATGCAAGCGCACAAGGTCAAGCTGACAGCGACTTTGGGCCAGCACACCAACGACAAAATGATTTCTTTCTACATGAAAACGCCTTCTGGCTTTGACCTCGAATACGGTTACTGCGACTACACGCCCGATTGGAATAGCCATGCCGTACACGAGTTCACCAAGGTGAGTTTGTGGGGCCACGACTTCTCAGTTGGCTTTCAATAGAGCGAACTAGATAATCGCGAAAAGGGCACGGGTTGCCCTTTTTCTTTGTCTGGCAGTAGTTGCTTGCTACTGAAATGCTAGCTGCTATGGCAGCGTTTGCGCGGAAATAGCGCTATTTATGCATTAGAATGGTGCATGGTAAGTGGGCTTGCCGCCTGCGCAAATGGTTTTTGTTTATCGAGGAGAGTATTTTGGCAAATAAAGTCATGACGGCGGCGCAAGCCGTGGCGCAAATCAAAGATGGCATGACCATCGGTATTGGTGGTTGGGGCCCGCGCCGCAAGCCTATGGCACTCATCCGCGAGCTATTGCGCTCGGATGTGAAAGACCTGACCGTCGTCGCCTATGGCGGCGCTGATGTTGGCATGCTGTGCGCGGCTGGCAAAGTGAAAAAAGTAGTTTTCGCTTTTGTCTCGCTCGACAGCATTCCGCTGGAGCCTTACTTCCGCGCCGCGCGCCAATCGGGCAGCATTGCCATCAGCGAAATCGACGAAGGCCACATGTTGTTGGGTCTGCGTGCCGCCGCTTGGGGCTGCCCTTTTATCCCTACGCAAGTGGGCATAGGCACCGATCTGATGAAGTACAACACCGACTTGAAACTCATCGACTCACCGTTTGATGATAAACAATGGGTCGCCATGCCAGCCATCAAGCTGGATGTGGCTTTGGTGCACGCTGACCGCGCCGACAGCCGTGGCGTTTGCCAGATCAAAGGCCCAGATGTGTATATGGACGAGTGGTTCGCCCGCGCAGCGACTAAAACTTTTGTCAGCTGCGACGAGTTGGTTGAGACCAGCGCTTTTGCCAGCGAAGCTGAAGCGCGCTTGATCTACTGGGAGCGCTCAATCACCACAGGCGTTGTGCCAACCGAGTGCGGCGCGCACCCGACAAGCTGCATCCCTGCTTACGGTGTAGACATGAAGCATTTGCTCGCCTACAACGCCTCAGCCAAAGGCGGCGGCTGGCAAGCTTACTTCGACGAATTCATTGCCGGCGGCGAAGCCGATTATCTGCAAAAGGTCGGTGGCGTTGAAGCCATCCGCGCATTGCCGAAAAAATCTTATTGAGCGCAACAGCGCGCCCTGACTGCTGGCCGCACAAGGCCAAGGCTGGGCGCCTTCGCTTAAGACCACCCCCTATTTCGAGAAGGACAAAACATGTCGCAAGAATTTACTTTAGTCGACCGCATCATTTGCGCGGCGGCGCAGGCTTGGAAGAACGACGGCGAAGTGCTGGCCACAGGCATCGGCGTGGTGCCGCGTTTGGCTGCCTCGCTGTGCATGAAAACCATCAACACCGATTTGATGATGACCGATTCAGAAGCTTGGCTGCTGTCTGAGCCCGTGCCGCTGACGACCGGCCCGATGGACAATCTGCCGCGCGAAGGTTGGATGGGCTTTACCCGCATTTTTGATAATGTCTGGAGTGGCAAACGCCACGCCATGGTCGGCCCAACGCAAATTGACCACTACGGCCAAGCCAATATCAGTATGATCGGCGACGATTACAACAAACCCAAAGTGCAAATGCTGGGCGCGCGCGGTTTTCCGGGCAACTCCATCAGCCATGCCAACTCCTTCTTTGTGCCCAACCACAGCAAAAGCGTGTTTGTCAGCAAAGACGAAGTCGATATGGTTGCGTCAATCGGCTACAACGCCAAGCGCTTGCCACGCGGTTACAGCGTAGACGATGTGCAAATCCGCTTTGTTTTCACCAACCTATGCGTGATGGACTTTGGTGGCAAAAATCACCAATTGCGTTTGCTGTCTTTGCACCCCGGTGTGACAGTGGAGCAAGTGCAAGAAGCGACAGGCTTTGCGATTGAAGTGCCAGCGACCGTGGGCGTTACCGCCGACCCTACGCCTGAGCAAATCGCGCTCTTGAACCACTTTGACCCGAAAAACTTCAGAGCCAAAGCGCTGGGTTAATCCTGCGGCTTTCTGCGCCTTGCCCAACCCAGCCCTAGCGGCTGGGTTTAGTTTTTGTGGGCTTGTCCATTTGGCAGGTGGCAGCAGCGTGTCGGGCTGGTATCCTTGCGGGCTGTGGCCTTCCAAACGTTTTTGAAGTGCCGATTCATTTGCGGATGCGATGCTGGTCTTTATGCATCGCGTTTGACCATCAACCTCAGTGAAAGAGCTGCTATGAGCACTGAACTTGCACCAGTTTTACCCGGCTGGTTTACCTTGGGCGACAAGCCGCACCTCATCGGTACGCGCTGCACCAGCTGCGGGACTTATTATTTTCCTAAGCAAAAAAACTTTTGCAAAAACCCCGACTGTGAAGGCGAAGAGTTCACCGAAGTCGAACTCTCGCGCACGGGCAAACTTTGGTCGTTCACCAATGCGAGCTACAAACCGCCTGAGCCCTATATTGCCGATGAGCCCTTTGAGCCTTACGCCATCGCCGCAGTCGAATTAGAAGCCGAGAAAATGGTGGTGCTCGGTCAAGTCGTCAAAGGCGTGGGCGTGGCTGACTTGAAAGCGGGCATGCCCATGGAGTTAGCGCTGGAGCCTGTGGCCAGCGCCGATGGCGGCCAAGTGTTGACTTGGAAGTGGAAGCCGACGGCTTAAGGCTGCGATTAATACTGCGGTTACGGCTGCGGTCGTGTGGGCGAATGCCCACGAATAGAAAAACACAAGAGGCCAAGTGCACCGGCTGCTGCCCAACAGGGCCGCAGGGGTGCCGCAAACAAAGAGGTTCGCAATGAGCACAAATAAAGAAATCGCCATCATCGGTGTCGGTATGCACCCTTGGGGCAAATGGGGCAAGAATTTTGTTGAGTACGGCGTCGTTGCCGCCCGCGCTGCGCTCAAAGACGCAGGCATCAACTGGCGCGATGTGGGCTTTGTATCGGGCGCGGCCACCATCCGCAATGGCTACCCGGGACAAGTAGCGGGCGCGACTTTCGCCCAAGCGCTGGGCTGGCAGGGCGCGCAGGTGAACACGAGTTACGCGGCCTGTGCCTCAGGCTCGCAAGCCTTGGCTGCGGCGCGCAGCAAAATTTTGTCGGGCGAAACCGATGTGGCTTTGGTCATCGGCTCAGACACCACGCCCAAGGGTTTTTTGGCGCCCGCCAAAGGCGAGCGCCCAGACGATCCAGATTGGGTGCGCTTTCGCCTAGGCATCACTAATCCAACTTACTTCGCTTTGTATGCGCGCCGTCGCATGGAAATTTATGGCGACACGCTCGAAGACTTTGCCGCTGTTAAAGTGAAAAACGCCGAGCATGGCTTTGCCAATCCTTACGCGCGCTACCGCAAAAAATTCAGCGCAGCGGATGTGGCCGCTAGCCCCATGGTGGCCGACCCGTTGCGTTTGATGGATGTCTGCGCGACCTCAGACGGCGCCGCTGCTTTGATCGTGTGCAGCCTGGATTACGCCAAAAAAATCGGCCGTGGCGATGCCGTGCGCGTTGCGGCGATTTCGACCGTTACGCCCACCTTTGCTTCGGCGGTGATTGAAATGCCTGACTTGGCGACCGATTCGGCCGTGGCCGTACCGGCGCAATCCTTCCGCGCGGCCTTGCCGCGCAAAGCTTACGAAGAAGCGGGCGTCGACCCCAAAGATATCAGCGTGGCCGAATGCTATGACTTATCGACCGCCTTGGAGTTGGATTGGATGGAAGACTTGTTGCTGTGCGAGCGCGGCCAAGCGGCGCAACTCTTGCGCGCGGGCGACACGCGTTTGGGCGGGCGTATCCCCATCAACCCATCGGGCGGCTTGGCTTGCTTTGGCGAGGCCGTACCGGCGCAAGCGCTGGCGCAAGTGTGCGAGCTGACTTGGCAGCTGCGCGGCCAAGCGGGCGAGCGCCAAGTGGCGAATGCCAAAGTCGGCATCACGGCCAACCAGGGCTTGTTTGGGCATGGCTCTAGCGTGATTGTGAAACGCTAAAAATGGCTAAAGCTGGAGAGCGCCTTGCGGTTTTGATTGATGCTGACAATGCGCGAGCAGCGATTGTCCGTGAACTCCTCGCGGAAGTGGCGAAGTACGGAACCGCGACCGTAAGGCGGGCTTATGGCGATTGGACAACCACCAATCTTACAGCTTGGAAAGCACAGATGCATGAGGCGGCCATTCAGCCTATTCAGCAATTTCGCTATACCGTAGGAAAAAACGCGACGGATAGTGCCTTAATCATTGATGCCATGGATTTGTTGCATAGCGGCTCTGTGGATGGCTTCTGTTTGGTTTCTTCGGATAGCGACTTTACCCGCTTGGCGACTCGCATCAGAGAGTCAGGTTTTGAGGTGTATGGCTTTGGCGAGAAAAAAACGCCCAGCCCATTTGTTGCCGCGTGCGACAAGTTTATTTACACTGAAAATCTTGTGCCGCCAGCTGCTACTTCAGTTGGAGCAGCACCAGCTCCTTCTGCAAAGTCGGCGACTTCAACTTCAGTTGCGGCGAAGGCCTCGACTAGCAAACCAGTCAAGCAGCCAGTCATCAACGCAGAGTTGAAACGACAACTTTTAGCCGCTATCAATGCCTGCTCCTCGGTAGAGTCAAATATTAAAGATGACGATTGGGTTTTAATTGGCCCCGTTGGAAGTTATTTGAATAAGGCAAACCCCTCATTCGATCCTCGAAATTATGGCCGCGCCAAATTGAGCGACTTGATTCAAGAGCAGCCTTATCTTGAAACGTCACGCGTCCCAGTCGGTGGCAATTCGCCACACACCAACATTTATGTCCGAGTGAAAAGGGGCGTGTGAGTTACTTGCGTCTGCGTACAAGGTTTGTTGTGCGCGGCCTTTTGATCTGGAACAAGGCTGAGTGAAATGATTGCTATTGAATTGATAGCTACTCAGGCAGGTTTTACGGCTTAAAATTCCAAAAACAGGCTGATTTTTTGCATTTTGAGTGCTTGAGGCAGCCTTGCAGACAAGCCTCAGCATAAAAAAACCCGCTACAAGAGCGGGTTTTTTGCGTGCGCTGCAAGGAGTGCAGCAGACGGCAGATTAACGCTTGCGGCTAGTAGCAGCGCGTTTCGTCGTTTGGGCAGCCGTATCAGCAACATTGCGCATATTGGCTTGTGTCACTTCAGTAGCTTGTTTAACTACTTTTTGCACTGACTCAAAGGCGTTGCTGGCAGCAGCAATCGTGCTTTTCATCATGGCAACAGCGGCTTCAGAACCAGCAGGTGCGTTTTGCGCAGCGTTGTCAACCATGCCCATCACTTTTTGTTGAACTTGGCTGTTTTGCGCTTCGAATTGTTTCGTCAGGTCAGCGCCAGTTTGGCTAGCGATTTCGTACAGGTGACGGCTGTAAGAAGCCGTTTTTTCAGCCAAAGGCTGCAACAGTGTGGCTTGCATCGCAACCAGTTCTTGTGCGTCTTTCGCGCTCAAAACGGTGCTGGCTTGTTCAGCCGCGTCGCTCAAAGCAGCTTTAGCAGCGGTAATATTCAGGTCAACCAGTTTCTCAACACCGGCAAAAGCCGTGTTAGTCAGGTTAAACAGGGTTTCAACTTGAGCGCGTTGCGCTGCCAAAATTTGGTCTACAGTCAACATGATTCATTCCTTAGAAAAAAGTATTTAGCAGCACCGCGAGCAAAATTGCTGCACCGCAACATAAACGCAAGTATAAACACTTGGCGACAGATTGCAAGGGCTTTTAGCTATATTTTGGTGCAGTGCAGCATTTTTCTTGGCTTAGACCTCATAAAAGATAGCTGCTCAGGCAGCATTGACAAGCATTTTCTTCAATTTAACTATTATTTTAAGCCATCCATGACCGCCATTCAAATTACCCCCATCAGCCCCGAAAACCAAGCCAGCGTGCGCATTAGCAACGCCCAAAGCGTCATCGACGCCATGCAAAGCCGCTTCTCGTGCCGCGCCTTTACAGCTCAAGCGCCGACTAAGGAGCTGGTGAATAGCGTGCTCGAAGCTGCGCTGCGCGCGCCCAGCGGCAGCAACACGCAACCGTGGAAAATTTATGTCGTGCAAGGTGCCAAGCGCGACGAGTTGGTGCAAAAAGTCTGCGCCGCCCACAACGAAGTGGCGCAAAACCCCGAACTGGCCAAAACCCAATACGCCGAGCCTTATGACTATTACCCTGAAACATGGATCTCGCCTTACATCGAACGCCGCCGCGCTTGCGGCTTTGGCCTGTATGGCGTGCTGGGCATCGCCAAAGGCGAACATCTGAAAATGCACTTGCAACAGCAGCGCAACTTCCGCTATTTTGATGCGCCCCTAGGCCTGCACTTCACGCTCGACAAAGTCATGGGGCGCGGCTCCATGCTTGACTACGGCATGTTCTTGCAAAACATCATGCTGGCCGCGCGCGCCGTCGGCCTGCACACTTGCCCGCAGGCGGCTTGGAATATGTTTGACTCCATCGTCTTGCCGCACTTGGGCGCGGGACCTGATGAAATGCTGGTGTGCAGCATGGCGCTGGGTTATGCCGAGGAAAGCGCGGCCGTCAACACCTTCCGCACCGCGCGCGAGCCGCTGGCGCAAGTGGTCAACTGGCTGGAGTAATGGTCGCCAGCCGCCGCGCTGCCGTCAGCCCAAAGTCGAGCGACTCTCACGCTACAATTGCGGCTGCGTTTTTGCGCACCCCTTTTCGGGCCGTTAGCTCAGTTGGTTAGAGCAGAGGACTCATAATCCTTTGGTCCGCAGTTCAAGTCTGCGACGGCCCACCAATACAATCAAACACTTAAGCCGCTTTAAATCAGTGGCTTTTGTGTTTCTGGCAGCAGCAAAAGCGCATTTCTCATGAAAAACCCCTAGCCGCTGCGGCCTGCCGCCACCCAGGAAAGCACCTGTTTCGGCATACACTTGAGTGTTAATTAAACGCAAGCGCTCCATTCGGCAAAGACCGAGCGTGCCCCAGCACCCAGTGGCGACAAAATCATCTCGAAGGCTAGCTATCATCATGACGCACGGATCTGAACAAAAACAGCAACTTCTCTCGCTGGTCATCCCTTGCTACAACGAAGAAGAGGTCATCTCCGAGACGCTCAAACGCTTAAAAGAGTTTTGCGCCGGGCTGCA
>CAZUUN010000024.1:0-11277 GCA_964622735.1 uncultured Burkholderiaceae bacterium
CGCGGTCAGTGCCTAGTGTGGTGACGACCAAAGCTTGGGTTTCGCCGCGTGTGAAAAGGGCCGAGCCGTGGGTGCGTGGCAAAACAGAGTTGCGAATTTCGATAGGGCGCACAGTGCGCGTGTCGCGGCCATCGATGCGCGGCTCGCCGGCCAAAATTTGGCTGCGAACGATGCGCGCTTCGATGTCGAACAACATGCTTTCGACTTTAGCGGCATCAAAGGGCAGGGCTTCAGCGGCCAATGCAGCTTTAACTTCAGAGTAGGCTGAGCGGCAAGCTTGCGTGCGCGCTTGTTTGCTGCGGATTTGGTAGGCGGCTTTGAGCTTGTCTTCAGCCAAGGCATTGATTTTGGCAATGAATGCCTCGTCTTTGGCTTCAGCCGTCCAAGTACCTTCTTTTTCCCACAGCGGTTTGCCCGCTTCGCGCACCAGCTCGTGGATGGCGTTGATGGCAATATTGCCTTGCTCGTGGCCAAAGACGATACCGCCCAGCATCACTTCTTCGTTCAGTTGTTGGGCTTCAGATTCGACCATCAAAACGGCGGCTTCTGTACCAGCAACAACCAAATCCATTTTGGATTCGGCCAATTCGGCTTTGCTCGGGTTGAGCACATATTGCTCATTGATGTAGCCCACGCGCGCCGCGCCGATAGGGCCCGCAAATGGAATGCCAGAGATAGCCAAGGCTGCGCTGGTGGCGATCAAAGCCGGGATGTCGCCTTCGATCTCAGGGTTGAGCGAGAGTGTGTGGATGACCACTTGCACTTCGTTCATAAAGCCTTCTGGGAACAGCGGGCGAATCGGGCGGTCGATCAAACGGCTCGTCAGCGTTTCGAACTCGCTGGGGCGGCCTTCGCGCTTGAAGAAGCTGCCCGGGATTTTGCCGGCTGCGTAGGTTTTCTCAAGGTAGTCCACCGTCAGTGGGAAAAAGTCTTGACCCGGTTTGGCTGATTCGCGGGCAACAACGGTTGCCAAGACGACAGTGCCGTCCATGTCGAGCAGGACTGAGCCAGTGGCTTGACGGGCGATTTCGCCCGTTTCCATGGTTACAGTGTGTTTGCCCCACTGAAAGCTTTTGGTGATTTTGTTAAAAATAGTCATGGTGTTTTCCAATTGGTTTGCTATTTATTCGCTAGCTGCTCAGGCAGATTTAGTGCGGTAAAAAGCCATTTTTTATATAAAAATCTTGCGTGGCGCAGCTAGAGGGCTGTGAAACGATGCCATTCCAAAAAAGCTGCGCGTGCAGCGCTTGTGGAATGACACAGCTCGTTATTTCAGCGTTTGCTTGGCGTTTGCAAAATCGGTAAAGAAAAAACGTCTGGCAAATTTAAAAAATTTACGCAGACGCTTTGTTCTTGAGTATGCCGCTTACTTGCGCAAGCCCAATTTCACGATCAGCGCGCTGTAACGCTCTGCGTCTTTGGACTTGAGGTAGTCGAGCAACTTGCGACGACGGCTCACCATGCGCAACAAGCCGCGACGACCGTGGTGGTCTTTGGCGTGTTCTTTAAAGTGAGGCATCAGTTCGTTGATGCGGGCAGTCAGCAAGCCAACTTGTACTTCGGGGCTGCCCGTGTCTTTGGGGGCGCGGGCGTTTTCGCCAACGACTTTAGCTTTATCAATAGCCATGGTGTTTTCCTAAATAATTAAAACTTGCGAACGCGAGGGGAAAATCCTCACGCCGTGCGAATACTTGCCAACGGCCAGTGACCCTAAAGCCCCTAAAAAAATATTGGCAAGCCCGACATTGTAGCAGGGCTGGTTGCAAGCCCTTTCTTTGCCGCATCTTTGATGCTGGTTAAAGCTTGGGCAGCTAAGGCGTGACCATAGCCCTAATGCAGTACAAAATTATTCCTGTAGAACCGTTAAACTAGCGTCTATGGAGAATACTGCATTGCACACACCTATCCCTCTCGGCGAGCCCTTGCCCCACCGCAAGGTCATACGCTCGTGGACTACGCCTTTGGCGCAAAAAGTAACTTGGCGCGCATTTGCGCTTATCTTGCTCGATTACGCCTTGTTCTTCGGCTTACTGGCAGGTGTTTTCTTGCTGCAAGCTTGGTGGCTCAAGCTGCTTTGTGGCCTGCTTGCTGGCTTTGTCATTGGCCGCTTATTCATCATCGCGCATGATGCTTGCCACCAAAGCCTGACGCCCAACCGCAAACTCAACAAATGGCTGGGTCGCATTGCCTTTTTGCCATCCCTAACCCCTTATAGTTTGTGGGACATTGGTCACAATGTGGTGCACCACGGTTACACCAACCTCAAGGGCGTGGACTTTGTGTGGGAGCCTTTGACCGAGCAAGAATTTGCCGAACTGAACCCTGTTGAAAAGTTGCTGCAACGCATTTACCGCAGCGGTTGGGCGCCTGGTCTTTATTACATGATTGAGATTTGGTGGAAGCGTGAGCTGTTCCCGAGTAAAAAATACATGCCCTCGCGCCGCCCCGTCTTTATGTGGGACAGCCTTTTGAGCACTGGTTTTGCACTGCTGTGGATTGCTTCTTTGGTTTTTATCGCCGTGCTGATCGATCACTCCATCTGGCAAGCGCTGCTCTTTGGCTTTGCCGTGCCTTTTTACCTGTGGGTCAGCATGATCGGTTTCGTCGTCTATGTGCACCACACGCATGAAAAAGTGCAATGGCAAGCAGACAAAGCCGCTTGGGCCAAAGCCAATCCCTTTGTGACCACGACGGTGCATTTGACTTTCCCCTTTAACATTGGCGCGGCCATGCACCACATCATGGAGCACACGGCGCACCATGTGGATATGACGATCCCCTTGTATCGCCTGAAAAAAGCCCAGGAAAAACTCGAAGAAATGCTGCCGGGCCGCATCGTTGTCCAGCCATTCTCTTGGAGGTGGTACTTTGATACGGCCCGCAAATGCAAGCTCTACAGCTTTGAGCATGGCACTTGGACAGATTTCAAGGGCAATGTCACAGGCGCGCCAGGGGCTGCACGATAAATAGCCATGCTGGCATCATGAAAAAAGCGCGTTCTCCAGCGCGCTTTTTTTGTGGCTGCATTTATTAGCGGCGTATTTTTTTGTGCAAGCTGGCCAAAACAAACAAAGGGCCCACCAGCAGGTATTGCACATCTTCTAGAAAGCTGGGTTTTTTGCCCTCGATGCGGTGGCCGATGAGCTGTAAAACCCAAGCGACGATAAAAATACCTGCGCTAATAGGCAATATGTACTCGCCCATGGCCAAAACCAAAGCGTAAGACAGCGCCACCCAAACCAGCATGGCGAGTTGGTAAGTCCAACTCGCCACAAAAAAATAATAAATCGCACCAAGCACGATCAAAGCGTAGCAGGCCCAAGGATGGAGGGCGTGCAATAAGCCGAATAGGCTGAGCATGATCGCGGGGATCGCAAATAAATGGATGCGCTCATTGCTGGGATTGCGGTGGCTGCTTTCATAGACGGTCAAGAGCTGATCCATGCGTCGACCAGTGTCGGTATAAGTGTTGGCTGTGGCGTCCATGGCGGGCCTCCTTTTGATCGCTGTAAACGCAAAAAAGCGGCCCCAGTGTGCCGCTTTTTGTTGTTGAAAGCAAACCGCTTAAATAGCCAAGCGAGCCTTGGCCGCCAAGTACTCGCGCTCAAAACGCGCCACCAAGTCGGCAGTGCTGCTGATTTCAGTCACTGCGCCGCAGCCTTGGCCGCAGCCCCAAATGTCTTTCCAGGCTTTGCTGCCGGTTGCCATGGCGGCCGAGTCGCTGCCAAAATTCATTTTGCTCGGGTCTGAAGCTGCCAAGTTGTCAGGGTCCATGCCTGCATTGCGAACCGAACCTTTGAGGTAGTTGCCATGCACACCGGTGAACAGGCTGGAGTACACAATGTCGTCTGAATTGCTATCGACCACCATCTGTTTATACGCTTGGGGCGAGTTTGCTTCGGGTGTGGCGATAAAGGCCGAGCCAATATAAGCAAAATCAGCGCCCATCGCCTGTGCGGCTAAAACTGCGCCGCCCGTTGCCATACTGCCTGACAGAGCAAGCGGGCCGTCGAACCATTGGCGAATTTCGTGTATCAGCGCAAATGGCGACTTGTCGCCAGCGTGGCCGCCAGCGCCATTGGCAACAGCGACCAAGCCAGTGGCGCCTTTTTCGATCGCTTTGTGGGCGAATTTATTGTTGATGACATCGTGCAATGTGATGCCGCCCCAACTGGCTACGGCCTGGTACACATCAGAGATGGCGCCCAAACTGGTAATGACGATAGGCACTTTGTACTTGGCGCAAACGGCCAAATCTTGCTCTAAGCGATCATTGGTTTTGTGCACGATTTGGTTGATGGCAAACGGTGCTGCAGGTTGGTCTGGGTGGGCTTGGTCCCACGCTGCCAGGGCCTCGGTAATTTCGTGTAGCCACTCGTCGAGCTGGCTGGCTGGGCGCGCATTGAGCGAGGGCATAGAGCCGACGATGCCCGCTGTGCACTGTGCAATCACGAGTTTGGGGTTGCTGATGATGAATAGCGGTGCACCGATGACAGGAAAGCGCAGTTTTTGCAAAGCCGCTGGCATGGCCGCGCCACCAACGGTGTGTGTTTGAGAGGTGTAGTTGCTAGGCATAGAGGTGAGGTGTAGAAGTTGAAACTTCATCATATCGCATTCATTTTGGGCGAGTGAACCCACTCCCTGTTTATTGAGCTGAGGATTGCCTTTTGCAATTTAAATTGGCTGCAGCCTAAGGCTCATTTTTGTATAACAGTGGTAGTACTGCGGCAAGCTGCTGTGCAGACTGTTGCGCCAGCATGCGCAAAGCGCCAGCGCTGAACAGATCATTCGAAGCGGCGAGTAGCAAATGACGATCGTCTACTTTTTTCAAACACCACAATTGATCCGAAGTCCAGATTAATAATTCTGCGGTTTGTGCTGGTGCTATGACGCTCAGAGAGTCCGTCGCCATTTCTAGCAATTGGGCCGCACAGGCCGCAGGGGCATCTCCGCGGAATTTGCCAGAAGAAGCCAATATCAGACCGTCCCTGGTTGAGATGACCGCGCCGAAAAAACCAGGGCAATCGGCACATAAGCCCAGTCTTTGTTGCACCAACGCTGAGAGTTCATCAGACTTGTGATCCATCGCTCGGCCTTTAATGCAAAGTAAGCAAGCAATGAGCCAATTGCAACAAGGCTGAGTGGTCATCTTGCAGCGCATGGCTTGCTGTTAGATAAACACATTCTTTGCCCAGGTCGATGCAGGTCGCAAGGCGCGAGGCTACTCACAAGAGGCTTTTGCTGACGCCTGCGAGATAGACCGTAGCTATATGGGTGGAGTGGAGCGGGGCGAGCGCAATCTTGCCTTGATCAACATCCTCCGAATAATAGAAGCGCTGGCGATGGAGCCATCCGCATTCTTTCGTGACCTAGACAGTGACCGCAGCCAAGAGCTGAGAGTGAAACGCGAAACGGAGAGGACGCTGCGTTCGCAGGCTGCTGGGCTAAAAAACGCTGCTAAAAGGCCAAGCAAGGAGCGCTGATTGGGGGGGCTTGCGGGCAAGCTGCGTGCGATTAGACCAATCAGGCTATATGCTTACTAAAGACTTGTCTAATGAAGATGTGCGCAGACCACAGGCGTAAATCTGGTTCCCGCTGATCGTTATTTGTTTTTATGACTGCGGCCAGCAATGCCAAGCAATGATGAATCTTTGCTTGGCAGCCTGATATTGGAAGCACAAAGAAGAAAGGACTTAGTGTCTTTCGACCCTAAGTCCCCGATTCATATGGTGCGGCTGGCAGGAATCGAACCCACGACCCCTTGGTTCGTAGCCAAGTACTCTATCCATCTGAGCTACAGCCGCCCAAGACAGAAATTATAGCACCATTTTTAACGCTTAAACAAGTGCTAACGCGACAAACCGCTAATGAGTAAGTCGGTGTGGTGTTGGACGAAAGCGTCCATGTCATGGGCGCGGTCATCGCTGGCGCAATTGCCACAGATAGAGGGGTAAACCAAGAGCGAATGAAAGGACAGCCACACATGGTTCAAGTCGAGCTTGCGGAAGTCGCCCGAGGCGATGCCGCGTTGCACGATGGTGAGTACCATTTCGCGGCAAGGGGCGAGCACCTCGCGTTCGTAAAACAAGGCACAGTCAGGGAAGTGGTGGGCTTCGGTCAATATCAAGCGCGGGATGGTGCGCGTTTTGGTCGAGCCGTGTCGCTGCCACCACAGCTGTATCAACTGGCGCAGCAGTTCAGCGGGGCTGCCAGTGAAGTTGAGGGCGAAAGCTTGCGCGTCATGCAAAACCGACATGATGGTGTTTTTGACCACGGCTTCAAAGAGTTCTTCTTTGGTGGCGAAGTACAAAAATAAAGTGCCTTTGGAGACACCCGCTTTGCGCGCAATCTCTTCAGCGCGCGTGGCGCTAAAGCCTTTTTGGGTGAACAACTCCAAGGCCGCATCTAATAGCTCAGCCGGCCTATCATTTTTGCGGCGGCTGCGGCGTTGTTTCTCACTCGGGACTTCGGCTATCGCATTCATCTTGATGACTGGTTGGTCAGGTACGCTTTCAGTGTAATGGCTTTAGCGATTTTTTGCACCTTTTGCGGGGCTTGCGCAGCTAGGTGTATACCTGCATGCGCTGTTAGCTTTTATCGCGATCTAAATGGATATCGAGAGCAACAGCGCTGCCGAAAGGGGTGCTGGTTTTAGGCCACGCAGATGTGCTGGAGATGTCGACGGCGCCGTTTTCTGCGATGTAGTGCAGCGCCCGCATCGTGCCAGCGTGGCAGATGCAAATGGCCTGCGCTGTTTGTTGTGCGTGCAAAAAATGCACAAAATCGAGCACACGGTTCACCACCATTTGGGTAGACTCTGACCCGCCAAAGCGCTGCCAGGCAAAGTCTTGCACCCAGGCGTCTATGGCCGATTTGGGGATGGCGCTCCATGCTTGCAGCTCCCAAGTGCCAAAGTTCATTTCATTCAAACGCGCATCGGCCACTGGCGGCCCAAGGTCGGGGCGCAGCGCATGCAAGGCCGCGCCCAATTGGCGACAGCGCCCGAGGGTCGAGGTGTAGAGTGGCAAGCCCTGCGGCAAGTTGCCGGCCAATGCGGCCGCTGCTTGCGCGGTTGCGTCTGGGTCGGCGGCAATGTCGCTGGCGCCATAGCAAATTTGGGGGGCGATTTGCACTTGCGCGTGGCGCACTAGCCAGAGCTTCATCCTTGTAGCTCGGGCAAACACAGGGCGATGGCCCAGTAAATGGCCAATTCACCCAGTTGCTGGGTGGCGCCTAAACCATCACCCGTAAACCCACTGATGCGAATTTTGAGTAAGCGGCGCATCCACAGAAAAGCCGCCAAGCTGGCCAAAACCGCGTAAGCCCAGAAATAAAAGGGTTGCCACAGCGCAATGAGTGCGGCTACGCTGCCCGTTGACAGCAGTGCGATCGCCATACTGGTTTTGCTCACGCTATCGGCCAAGGGCTTGGATTTGGATTGCGCACTATCGCCCACATGGGGCAAGCTGGCCAGTATCAACAAAGGCAGCAAGCGCGAGAGGGTGTGCGCAAAGAGCAAAGCCGCGCAGGCCAGCAGCAACTGGGCTTGTGCAATGTGCGCGAGTAAAGCGATCTTGCACGCCAAAGTCAAAATAAGCGCGACGGCGCCATAACTGCCTATACGCGAATCTTTCATGATGGTCAAAGCGCGCTCAGCGCTGACCGCGCCGCCCAGCGCGTCGGCGCTATCGGCCAAGCCGTCCTCGTGAAAAGCGCCCGTGAGCCAGACGCTGGCAATGGTGCTGCTGATGGCCGCGAGTAAATAAGCACTGCTTTGCGGCCCCAAAGCCAAGCTGCAGCAGTAAAAAACAGCAGCAGCGAAAGCGCCCACTAGTAAGCCGACGGCTGGAAAGTAGGCTGCGCTGGCACGCAGCAGCGCGGGCGAGTAGCCGACCCAAGCGGCCAGCTTATCGCCCAGCGGTATGCGGGTGAAAAACTGCAAGGCTAAGAAAAAATGGCGGAGCGCGGCAGCCATCATGGGTTTTCTGCTTGCTGCACAGGGCCAGCGTTTGCGTGTGGATGAATCAAACTAACTCCTAGTAAAGGCAAGCGTTAAATGCTGCTGGTGCTGACTTGCGCCGTGTCAAAGCTGGCCATGTCTTGCAGAATATGACAGGCCGCTTGTAGCAAAGGCCAAGCCAGTGCCGCGCCCGAGCCTTCGCCCAAGCGCAGCCCCAAGTCTAGCAAGGGCTGGGCTTGCATGGCTTCTAACATCAGCGCGTGGCCACGCTCACCCGAGCGGTGTGCAAACACGCAGCGCTGCAATACCGCTGGCTGCAGCTTGCTCGCCACCAGCACCGCGCTGCTGGTGATAAAGCCATCGACCACGATGACGCGGCGCTCGTGCGCGGCCTGCAAAATGCTGCCCACCATGGTGGCGATTTCAAACCCGCCGAAAGCGGCGAGGGCCGCCAAAGGCTCGCAGGCCTGCGCATGGCGCGTGAGCACTTGCTGCAAAATGTCTGCCTTGCGGGCGATGGCCGCGCTGTCTAAACCAGTGCCCGCGCCAGTGCAGGTGGCAATCGGCAAGTCGCACAAACGCGCCAATAACAAAGAAGCCGCTGAGGTGTTGCCTATGCCCATCTCGCCCAGCAGCAGCGCATTGCCCGACCAGTTTTGCACCAACTGCGCGCCGTTGTGCATGGCTTGGGCGCATTGCGTCGCGCTCATGGCGGGGCCACTCAGGCTGTCGGCTGTGCCCGTGGCAATTTTGAGTGCGCGTAGATTGGGGTGTGGTGCAAATTCGTGCGCCACGCCGCAGTCGGCCACCGTGACTTGCAAGCCGTGCAGCCGCGCCAAAACATTAATCGCTGCGCCACCGGCTAAAAAATTCTGCACCATCTGCCAGGTGACATCGCTGGGGTAGGCCGAAACACCATGCTTGGCCAAGCCGTGGTCGCCAGCATAAACCACCAGTTGCGGGTTGTACAACCGCGGCGCGCTGCTGCCCAGAATGCAGCCTAGCTGTAGCGCGAGGGTTTCTAGCTGGCCCAATGAGCCCAGCGGTTTGGTCTTTTGGTCGAGCCGCTGTTGCAAGGCTTGCGCCAGCTCGGCCTGCTGCAAATCAGCAATGGTGGGGATGGGGTAGTGCATAGGTCGGTGGAATAGATGATTTTGAGTGATTGAAGGGTGAAATGCTCATTTTTTGCGGTTAAACCTGCCTGAGTAGCTATGAAATTAATAGTATTTTATGCGCCGCCATAGCTGAGATAAGCGTTTTTTAGCGCTTCTTGCGCCTCAGGGTTGAGTGTGTTCATGCGCAGCGTGCCCGCCAAACCAAAAGAAGTGCAGTCGCGCAGCTTGACGTCCGATAAGCGCAGATGTTGCAGCAGTGCCACCACATTTTGCACAGGTGCTTGCGCACAATAATACGGCGCGATGCTGGGGCTGGTGTGCCAGCCCAGTTCGGCGCACAGCGCTAGTTGCGCTTGTTTCCAGCGGCGCAGCACTGCGAGGCTGCCGCTGAGCCACTGTTGCGTGTCAGCCTGGACCCAGGCGTGCAGCATGGCCACGCCGTGTGCGCCCACGGGCCACGAGGGGGCGAGCACTTGCAATTGCGCGGCATGGGCGTTGGCGTCGCTGGGCGCTACTACATAGGCAGCGCGCACGCCGGTCAAGCCGAGCGCTTTATTCGGGGTGTAAAGCTGCCAGATGCGATCGCGCTGCTGCAGCGCCAGCGCCGCGCCGTCGTCTAAGCGCAAGGGCGCATAGGCGCAGTCTAAAGCGAGGATTTGCTCGCGCCGCAAATCGGCAATGCGCTGGGATAAGTTGGCCTGCACTTGGCCGCAAGGGCTAGAAGGCTCGCAAGCCCAAATCAACTGCGCTTGCGCGGGCTGCGGGCTCAGCTCCAGCCTATGCGCCAAGGCGGCGCGTTCGTAGTCGCCATAGTGCTGCGCTTCTAAATAGGCGCTGGGCTTGGGTGATGCTGCTGTTTGGCGCGCCAAGGCGCTGAGGCGAAAAATCAACTCGCTGGCGCTGGCGCCCAAAACAATGCGCCAAGCATCGACGCCATGCCACGCAGCCAGCGCACTTTGCAAGGCGGTGTAGGCGGGGTCGGGGTAGTGGCGGCTGTCGGCTGCTTGAACCGCGGCCAGCGCCGTGGGGCAGGGGCCGCAGGCGTTGCTGTTGCTAGAGAAGTCGAAGGCGGGCACGCCCAGCGCATCGCTGCCGCCGTGGCTGCTGCCGGTTTGGGTGTAGTCGCTGCGCATCGCTCTAAATCAGGGTGTAAACGCACAAGAGCACAGCGCCCAGCCACAACAGCCACCACACGCGGCGCAGCAAGCGCAGCGCAGGCGCCAAGTCCGCGTGGCTAGGCGCGCGGCCAGCCGCATTCAAGACATAGACCTGCGGCTTGGACAAGCGCACATGCAAGAGCAAAGCCAGCGCCGCCATCGGCCAGCCGCTATTGGGCGAGGGTGTGAGCCGCGCTTGGCCGACCAAGGTGCGCAGCGGCAGCTGGCCCGCTGCCAGACACAACAGCAGTGCGGTGAGGCGCGCGGGAATATAGGACAGCACATCGTCAGCGCGCGCGGCAAACTTGCCGGCGTAGCTCCAGTTGCGCCCCTGGCGCCCACCGCGGTAGCCCCACATGGCATCGGCGGTGTTGGCAAAACGGTAGAGCGCGGCAGCGGGCAAGCCGCCGATACAAAACCAAAAAATCGGCGCGATAACCGAGTCGTTGAAGTTCTCGGCCAAGGTCTCTAGACTGGCCTCCATCACTTGCGCTGCGTCTAGGGCGCTGGTGTCGCGGCTGACGAGGTGCTGCAAGCGCGCTTGCCCCGCTTCTAAGGATTGCGCCAGCGCCTGCGCCACGGCCTGCACTTCGCCCTGCAACATGCGGTAGGCAAACAAAGGCTTCAAAAGCACAGCCAGCACAGCAGCATGAATGATTGAAAACCATAGCTGCTCAGGCAGGTTTGACAATGCTTTCAGGCATAAAAAGCTTATAAATACCACGCCAGCAGCACCCAACAGCCAAGCCGCCGTGCCTAGCAAAAAGTGGCGCCGCGACTGTCTGGACGTGGGTGCCAAGTCGCAATAAATAGGTGCAATGCGTTCGCCCGCCCACTGCAAATAGGCGCCCATGCCGACGACTGGGTGCAGACGCGCAGGCGGCTCGCCCAACGTCCTGTCTATGAGCAAAGCAAGGCTCAAGCTCCCCAGCACCAGCGGAGAAGGTAAGAAGAGCAAGCTGCTGATCTGCTCCAGCATGGCTGCCTAAGACTCGATGCCGCGCTGAGCGATGACACCTTGCTCATACGCGTGTTTGATGGGCTG
>CAZUUN010000024.1:11377-16191 GCA_964622735.1 uncultured Burkholderiaceae bacterium
CGCAGCACTTGGCGCTCGCCATAGGGGAAATGCTCGTCTTTGATGAACTGGTAGATTGCAACCTTTTTGCCATGCTGGGCGCGGTGACCAAACGCACGCAAGGCTGCACCATAGGCGGCTGTACTTTTGCCTTTGCCCAGACCCGTGTGCACCAGCAAGCGCCCTTGCGCGAGTTCGGGCACGAAATGTTCGAGTTTGCCCAGTGCGGGATTGCCCATGCGTTGCCCCTCCTCAATCTTCAATGCCGCGCTGCGCGGGCACGCCCGCTTTGAAGGCGTGTTTGATCAGCGTCATCTCGGTCACGGTGTCGGCCATGTCGATGATCTCTTGCGGGCAGCGTCGCCCAGTCAGCATCACGGTGCAATCTTTAGGGCGCGCTAGCAGGGTGTCGAGCACATCTTGTAGCGGCAACCAGCCGTAGATCAGCGGGTAGGTGATCTCGTCAAGCGTAACCATGAAGTAGTCGCCACTCATAATGGTCGCTTTGGCTTTTTCCCAGCCGACCCGGGCCAACTCGGCGCTGTTGTCCAAGTCTTTGCTTTTCCAGCTAAAGCCGTCGCCTAAGCCTTCTATTTCTAGACCCAGTGTTTCAAAGGCGCGGTGCTCGCCAAAGCGGGCGCTGGGCACTTTCATAAACTGAAACACTTTGACTTTTTTGCCATGGTGGTGCGTGCGCCCAAATGCGCGTACGGCCAAGCCAAAAGCCGCGGTGCTTTTGCCTTTGCCGTCACCCGTGTTCACCATGATGAGGCCGCGGCGCTCGCCTTGGGGCTTTTCATAGCGCGCTTCGGTAGGGGCTGCTTCGATTTGCATGCGTGTTCTCCTGCAATGGGGTTTATAGGGGCAGTGCCAGCCAACGCTCTTCGCACCAAACGATGCGCAGGCGCTGGTCAAACACGCGCTCGATCGCGCGGTGCGTGGCCGGCTCTTGGGTGCTGCCGTGGTGCAGCAAGCGGCCGCCATCAATGATGATCAGGCTGTCGGCGCGCAGCGCGTAATTCACATCGTGCAGCACCGCCACTACCGTGTGGCCGCTGCGGGCGAGTTGGCGCGCCAGCGCCAGCCAGTCGGCTTGGTGCGGCGGGTCAAGGTGGTTGAGCGGCTCGTCCATCAGCAAGACCGAGGCTTGCACCGCGAGTGCGCGCGCGAGCAATACTTTTTGGCGCTCGCCACCTGAGAGCTGGCCAAACAGCCGGTTTTTGAAGGGCAGTGCGCGCGCCGCTTCTAGCGCCTGCGTCACGGCCTGCGCATCAAGGGCGCGTGCGGTCGCGAGCAAGCCTTGGTGCGGCAAGCGCCCGAGCATGACGATGTCTTGCACCTGCAAATCATCGAGCGCATTGCCGCCATCGTTTTGTGCCAGCCAGCTGATGCGCTGGGCACGCTCACGGCTGGCCATGCGGCTAACATCTTGCCCCTGCCACAGCACGCGCCCGCTGTGCGCTTGCAGTCCTGCCAAACAGCGCAACAAGCTGCTTTTGCCCGCGCCATTGGGGCCGATGATGGCGGTGAATTCGTCCGCCGCAATCTGGCATGACAGAGGTTGCAGGATGGCGCGTGTGCCTAGGTGCAAACTGAGCTCGCAAGCTTCTAACGATAAGCGTGGAGTTGTCATTCGCCTTCTCCTGCCAAGTTGCGCCTGTGCATCAGCACCAACAAATAAGCGCCGCCCACGATGGCGGTGATGATGCCCACGGGCAACTCCTCGGGCAAGATCAACATGCGCGCGATCACATCAGCGAACAACAACAAGCCGCCGCCATAAGCTGCGGCAAAGGGCAGCAAGAGGCGGTAATTGCCAGAGATTTGCCCCCGCGCAATATGCGGCGCGGCTAGACCAATAAAGGCAATCAGACCCGCTTGCGCCACGGCGGCGCCTGTGGTCAGCGCAATCAAGATGATGTAGAGCAGGCGAAAGCGCACCAGCGGCAGCCCCAAACTGGCGGCGGTCATCTCGCCCAAGGCAAGCGCGTTCAAGCCGCGTGCGCCCAGCACCGCCAGCAGCAGGCAGGGGATAAAAATCACCAGCAGCAGCCAACAAGACGGCCAGCCGATAAAGGCGGTGTTGCCCCACATAAAGCTTTGCATATTGGGCATGATGCTGGGGTTCATCAACATGATGAGCGCCGTGGCCGCGCTCATGACGACACCCACGACCACGCCCGCGAGTAGCAATTGCAGATTGCGCCGCGCGCCGCCCGCTAGTGCCATGGTCAGCATGACCGAGGCGCCTGCGCCTAAAAACGCCGCGCCGGTCAAGCCTATGCGCAGCAAAAAGCTCAACTCGACCTGGGCTTTGCTTTGCAAAACCCAGGCGGCAAACAACATGAAAAGCGCCACAAAGAGCGAAGCGCCGCTGGCGCTGCCCAGTAAATAAGGCTCGGCCAGTGGGTTGCGAAACAAGCCTTGGGCAATGCCGCCGGCCAAGCCGAGCAAGGCACCGGTGAACCAAGCGCCCAGCATGCGCGGCGCGCGGATGTCCCAAACGATATGGCGCAGCAGGCCATCTTCGGCCCAAGCCTCGCGTGGCAGCCGCACGCCATCAGCGCCCACGCAAACAGCTAGCAGCATCAGCGCCAAAGTGCCAACTGATAAAAAGGTAGCACGCAAGAGCAAGCCTTGGCGGCTTAAAGGGCTGGCTTGTTTCATGATCGGGCGCGCGTCGGGCGTTTGATCTTGCCGCGCACACATTGCGCAATCAATTCAGCCGCTTGCCCCATGCGCGGCCCGGGGTGTATCAGCACATCGGTTTGCTCCAGACTGAAGAGGCAAAAGCGCCCTGCTTTCACGGCGGGGAGTTTTTCCCAGCCGGGGTAAAGCATCATTTCGTCGGCATGGCGCTCGCCCGCCAAGATGAAATCGGGATTTTTTAAGACCACAAACTCGGGGTTCAGTTTGGGGAAAGGCCCTAACTGTTTGCCCACCACATTGCCCAGCCCCAAGCGACTGATGGTCTCGCCGATGAAGGACGACTCGCCCGCGGCATAAGGCCCGCGACTTACTTCAAAATACAAGCGCTTGTGGTGCAAAGCGGGCGGCAAGTCTGCGGCGGCGCGGTCTATGCGCTGGTTGATGTCTTGCCAAATACTCTCGGCCGCAGCGGGCGGCTGGCCCAATACTTGTGCGATTTTGAACAACACGAATTTGACTTCGGCGTGGTTTTTGGGTTCTAGCACGACCACGCGCTGACCGAGCGCGCGCAGGCGCGCGCTGGCGCGGCTCGAAGCCGAGACCAGCACCACATCGGCCTTGAGCGCCACGATGGCTTCGATGTTGGGATCGAGCCCGCCGCCGACTTTGGGCACGGCTGCCATTTCGGGCGGCCAAACGGTGTAGCGGTCTACGCCCACAAGTTTGTGGCAAGCGCCCAAGGCGCAAACCGTTTCGGCCAGCGAGGGCAGCAAGCTGACGATGCGCTGCGGCGGCGCCGCAAAATCAACGCGCACGCCAGTGGCGTCGGTGACGCTGTAGGCCAGGGGTGCAGCAGCGTGAACCCAGCCTGCTACAACTACTAAAACAATAGCTGCCCAGGCAGGTTTGACGGCTTTAAATGCCAAAAATGGTCTTAAAAATGCAAGTTTCATGGTGTTTTTAAGGCTAAAGGAAGGCCTGCGGCCATGAGTATGGCGCGGTCACAGCTGGCGGCCAAACTCTGATTGAGTAAACCGAGCTGATCGACAAAAGTGCGCACGGCAGGAATGAAAGGAATCAGGCCGAGGCCGATCTCATTGCTGACCAAAACCACCGGCCCGGGCGCCGCTTGCACCGCATCAGCCAGCGCGCGTATGCGTTGCGCGGCCTGCTCGGGGGCCAGGGCGGCGCTAGGCTCAAAGGGCATCAGCAGATTGGTCAGCCACAGGGTGAGGCAATCGACGACCAGCAAAGTGTCGGGGCGGCTGTGCTGGGCGATGCACTCGGGCACAGCCAGAGTCTCTTCCTGCGTTTGCAGTTGCGGCACGCGCGCAGCGCGGTCACTGCGGTGGCGGGCGATGCGCTCGGCCATCTCGCTATCGTGGGCATAAGCAGTCGCAATCAAAGTGGCGCGATGCGTGGGCGCGGCCGCCAGCCAATCGCGTGCCATCAGCTCGGCGTAGCGCGATTTGCCGCTTTTTTGGCCGCCCAAAATCAGAGTGTGGTGCTGTTGTTGCATGGCGTATTTTGTGTTCAAAAGGGACTGTGCCCCGCGCCAAACAAAGCCGCACAAGCCTGTGGGTTCGCGGCAAAGTAGAGGTGCAAATAACTCGCCGTGATGCTGCCGTGGCGATAGATGGCCTCGCCCTGCTCGCCACTGTTGGCGTGCTGGCTGTGCGCCACGGCTGCCAGCGGCGTTTGCACGGTGGAGTGGTGGAAAGTGTGCCCGCGCAAAGCACCATAAGGGCTAGCGCACTGCTGCGAGCCCAGTCCCGCAAAACGCGCTTGCATGGTCACGGCTCCGGGGAGCAAGCCCCAGAGCACTTGGCGGCTAGCGTCTTTTTGCGTAATGCTGTCAAACAGCAGCATCATGCCGCCGCACTCGGCCCACACGGCTTTGCCCGCTTGCACATGGGCGGCCACACTGGCGCGCGCGTGCGTCGCTAGACCCAAGCGCTCGGCATGTAGCTCGGGGTAGCCGCCGGGCAGCCACAGCGCGTCGCATGGCGGCAGCGCCTCGTCGGCCAGGGGCGAGAAAAACACCAATTGCGCCCCAAGCGCACGCAGGCAGTCTAAATTGGCGGGGTAAATAAAACAAAAAGCGGCGTCGCGGGCGATGGCGATGGTGCGACCCTGCAAGAGCGGCGGCAGCGCTTGGGCCTCAGGCGCTGCAAAGCGCGTGGCGG